>JAENXA010000058.1 GCA_016649735.1 Prolixibacteraceae bacterium
AATATATTAGATCAGATATTAATGATTGATAGTGATTCTACTACAGAAATTTTAGATAGTGAACTGATTCCAACAGGAAAAATTATTTCCATAAAAGGAACTGACATGGACTTTACAACTCCCTGTGCTGTCGGGAAAAGAATAGATTCAGACTTTTTACCTATAAAAGTAGCCGGAGGATATGATCAGAATTATATTTTGAACAAAGATCAGAACGGACATGAGATGACACTTGCTGCCAGTGATTACGATCCTGCCTCAGGTCGTTTTATGGAAGTTTATACAACAGAACCGGCGATTCAAATCTATACAGGTAACTTTCTGGATGGCACTCTTACAGGGAAAAGTGGAAATAAATACGGACGTAGATTTGGAATATGTTTTGAAACACAACATTATCCGGATTCTCCCAATCATCCTAATTTCCCAAATACAATTCTTAATCCGGGAGAAACCCTACATTCAACGACAATCTTTAAATTTTCTGTAAAATAAACATAGATAATGATTAAAAATAAAGGACGTGTTTTAAGATACGTCCTTTATTTTTAATCTGTCTTTTTCTGAAAAGGTTTCTTGTAAAAATTCATTTCATCCATATACCTAAACACATCAGGGAATAGAAAATATCTTACATCTTTTCCGTCAGCTACTGAACGGCGTATAAAAGAAGATGAAATTTCCATAAGCGGAGCTTTTAGTATTTGTATACGTGCAGAGGGATAATCTTCAATGTGTACTTCATAATCAGGCCTGGGGTAAACCAGAATAGGATAATTCTCAAAAATCATCTCATAGTTTTTCCATTTATCAATAGATTTCAAATTATCAGAACCCATAATAATGTAAAATTCTTTATCAGGATAAGTTTCGTGTAAATAAGTTAGCGTATCAATTGTATATGAAGGTTTTGGTAGTTTTAGCTCTATATCACAAACCTTAAAACGAGGATCATTTTCAACAGCACACTGAACAAGATGTACCCGATGATAATCATCAAGCATCTTTTTCTTTTTTTTAAAAGGGTTGCAGGGACTCACTACAAACCATAACTGATCAATTTCTGAATATTCCACCAGATAATTTGCAATAGCCAGATGACCAATGTGTATTGGGTTGAAAGATCCAAAAAATAATCCTATTTTATTATTTTTCATGTTATTCTTTGTTTATGATTTTGTACTGAATAAAATAATTTAAAATAACATATTAATTCAAACTGATTTTCCTATAAGTGTAGTTTGAGTACAGTCTTCTATTTTAACATTGACAAAATCTCCGAACTTAAAATTAAGTTTGGGAAACACCACCACTTTATTTTGTGAAGTTCGTCCGAAAAGTTCATTATTCTTCTTCTTTGAAATACCTTCAGTTAGAACCTCAAAAGTTTTACCTATATCACTACGGTTACTTTTCAGTGAAATATCATTCTGTAAAGAAATCATTTCCTGCAGTCTTTGCAGTTTAACTTCTTCAGGAACATCATCAGTGAGATTTTTGGCAGCATAAGTTCCAGGCCGTTCAGAATATTTAAACATATAAGCCATATCAAAATTTGCCCATTTCATAAGAGACAGCGTTTCCTCATGATCTTCCTGTTTCTCAGTACAAAATCCCGAAAAAATATCAGTAGTTATACTACACTCCGGAATAATTTCATGTATAGCATTAATTCTGTCCATATACCATTCACGGTCATATTTACGGTTCATCAGTTTAAGAATTCTTGAACTGCCAGACTGTACCGGAAGATGTATATGTTTGCAAATATTCGAATATTTTGCAATAGTTTTAATAGTCTCGTCAGACATATCTTTGGGATGAGAAGTAGTAAAACGGATTCTCATTTCCGGATTATTTTTTGCTGCTAATTCCAGAAGATCATAAAAATTAAAATCTTCGTTATCATTTTTCCAGTAATAAGAATTAACATTCTGTCCCAGAAGAGTAACCTCTTTAAACCCCGATTCCTTAAGATGAATTATTTCTTTAAGTATATCCTGTGGATTACGGCTTCGTTCACGACCTCTTGTATAAGGGACTATACAATAAGTACAAAAATTGTTGCATCCTCTTGTAATGCTTACGAAACCCGAAACAGTTGAGTCGTCAAGACGTAAAGGAATTATTTTATCATAAGTTTCAGTAAGCGAAGGCTCAGTATTTACAGCTTTTTGATTATTACAGGCAAGATCAATCAGACGAAGAATGTCCCTGTAATTATCAGGACCGGCAACCACACTGACAATTTCATTATCCAGAAGTTTGTCACCCAGTCGTTCGGCCATACAACCAATAACGCCAATAATAACAGAACTATTATTTCTTTTAAGTCCCTTCAGATTATCAAGTCTTCCCCATATTCTGTGTTCAGCCTTTTCACGTATTGAACATGTGTTAAGAAGAATAAGATCCGCTTCCTCAATAGTTTTGCAATAAATATATTTTCCGCTATTTTGTAGAATGGTGGCTACTACTTCACTATCAGCAACATTCATCTGACAGCCATAAGTTTCTATAAAAAATTTCTTTGGATTCATAAGCTTTTATAAGGCTGTAAAGTTAAGAATTTATTACGAAATATTAATAATCATAACAAAGCAGAGTACTTAAAACCTGAACTTGCTGATATTCTTGTATTACACTCTGCATTGATAGGAGATTATTTTTGTTATTGAGATACACATAATGTTAAAAGCAGAAAAAAGTAAAATACTTTCATATAATAAATCATTTCATGTTATATTTGCATACTCCAAAAGATAATATATGAAGGTCATAATTGCTGGAATTGTCTTTATCCTTTTACAAATAGTGTCTTATGCACAGGAATCTGTGCGTGAGATTGCTGACAATAGCCTTTTTCAGAAAAAATTTATTCTTAATCGTATTAATGTAAATGAAGACATTGAAATTGATTCTCTTTTAATGAAATACATTGCATACAACAATAAGAATAGAACAACAAAAGGATATCGTGTCGAAATATATTTTAATTCAGGAATGAATGCTAAAAAAGAAGCATTGAGAGTTAAAACTCAGTTTCTGGATTCATTCCCGGATATTCATGTATATGTAAGTTATCAGAGTCCTGATTTTATTATAAGGGTAGGAGACTGTCGGGTTAAAGGCGATGCTTTAAGATTAAAGAATCTTATCTGTATGGAATATCCAAATGCTTTTATTGTCCCGGATCTTATTCAATTTCCCAAATTATATACTAAAGAAGAAAGTACGATAGAAAATGAGTGAAGCTATTAAACACGAATGTGGAATTGCCCTGATTCGGCTAAGAAAACCTTTCTCGTATTATCAAAAAAAGTACAAAACATGGAGATATGGCTTAAACAAGTTGTACCTGTTGATGGAAAAACAGCACAACAGGGGGCAGGATGGCGCTGGAGTTGCTTGTCTTAAACTGAATTTAGCTCCCGGTCATGAATATCTCAACAGATATCGTTCAAAAGAGCAGAATCCTATCAAGGATGTTTTCGACAATATTAATCGTAGTCCGGAAGAAGCTGAAAAAAATGGTCAGGATCTTTGCGATACAAAATGGGTTTATGAAAATATTCCATTTGCAGGGGAATTATATCTTGGGCATCTGCGATACGGTACATTTGGAAACAACAGTCTGGATTATGTGCATCCTGTAATGCGTCAGAATAACTGGAAATCAAGAACATTGGTTTTAGCCGGGAATTTTAATCTGACAAATATGGATGAACTTTTTCAGAAACTGATAGATTTGGGGCAGACTCCTAAAAAATATGCTGATACAGTAACTATTCTTGAAAAGGTAGGTCATTTTTTAGATCGGGAAAACCAATATCTTTTTCGCAAGTATAAAGAAGAAGGATATAACGACAGGGAAATTTCATCTCTAATAGAAAAAAATATGGACATCAAGCGTGTCCTGGAAAATTCCAGTAAAGACTGGGATGGAGGTTATACAATTGCCGGTTTAGTTGGACATGGAGATTCTTTTGTTATGCGTGATCCGTGGGGAATTCGTCCTGCCCATTATTATATTGATGATGAGATAGTAGTCGTTGCTTCAGAACGTCCGGTTATTCAAACTGTTATGGATGTAAGGGAAGAAGATGTAAAAGAAATTAATCCCGGAGATGCTCTTATTATAAAGAAAGACGGAGAAGTTTTTACTCAAAGGGTAAGACAGCCACAGGAGCGTAAGTCATGCTCTTTTGAAAGAATATATTTTTCAAGAGGCAGCGATAAAGATATATACAGAGAGCGTAAGGAACTGGGACGTTTGCTTGCTCCTATTCTTCTTAAGAATACCGATTATGATATAAAAAATACAGTATATTCTTTTATACCAAATACAGCAGAAACAGCTTTTTACGGATTGATGCAGGGAGTCAGGGAAAACTTGGCAGCCTGGAAAAAGCAACAGATAAGGGATCGGGGCAAAGAAATAACAGAAGAGGAATTAGAAGAGATTGTAGCCTTGGAGCCAAGAACTGAAAAAATTGCCATTAAGGATGTCAAACTCCGAACATTTATTTCCGATGATGCCAGTCGTGATGACATGGTAGCACATGTATATGATGTAACATACGGAGTAGTAAAAGAAGACAAAGATACTTTGGTAATAATAGACGATTCAATTGTTCGCGGTACCACATTAAAAGAGAGTATTCTAAAAATTCTGGGACGACTGAGGCCAAAAAAGATTATAGTTGTATCATCGGCTCCCCAGATTCGTTATCCCGACTGTTACGGAATAGATATGGCAGTTCTTGATAAGTTTATTGCTTTTCAGTCAGCTATTGCTTTAATAAAGGATCGAGGAGAAGAACAGATAATTACAGACGTATACAATAAATGTAAAGCACAGCAGCATTTACCAAAAGAAGAAATAGTAAATTATGTAAAAGAGATATACAGTTTATTTACTCCTGAAGAAATTTCAGCAAAATCTGCCGAATTATTAAAACCCAAAGGATGTCCCTCTGAGGTTGAGATAGTATATCAGAGTATCGAAAATCTTCATCGTGCGTGTCCGAATGATAAAGGAGACTGGTATTTTACAGGAGATTATCCTACGCCTGGCGGGAACAAAGTAGTAAATAATGCATTTATTAATTACTACGAAGGAAAAAAAGGAAGAGCATATTAGAAATTCATTATAAGGAAGTGTAACCTTTATATCAGGTTCCAGTTCCTTATTTTCTGTAACTTTTCCATCCAGTCCAAAAGAAGCTATCATCGGTATTCCGAAAATAATAGTCGGATCAATCTGACTTTCCCACCAAGAGACCATTTCGCATCGCTTTCACCAAATCCGCTATTTACGGGAAAATGTATTTCTCCTGTTCCGTCTCAGAAACTTTATTTAAAATAATTAGTATTCTTATTAATATAATTAGTATACTTAGTAAGTGGTTTTTTAATTTTCTTTTTATATTTTTGTGAAAAGATGTTTTTAACTTTATTAAAAAAAATTGGAATGAAAAAATTAATTTTGGGTATATGTTTATTGAGTTTTTTGTTTGTCGGATGTAAAACAAGTCAGCAACTTAAAAGAACAAACACTGCTGCAACAGAATCAGTTAAACCTGACGAACCTAAGGTTTATTCTATTCCTTCCACTAATTATCAGGAGCCTGCAAATAACACTCAGTCCCAGTCTTCTACAAAAACGTACTATGATAATTCAAAACCAGTACGTTCCCAGTCAGAAGCATTTACTTTTGCACAAGAGGGAGACGCACATAACTATCAGGGAAGTTATTTCGTTATTCTTGGCAGTTTTAGTTCTCCTGATAATGCCAATCGTTTCAAAGGTACCTTATCTTCACAAGGATTTCATTCTACAGTATTACACAGTGCCAGCGGATACTACAGAGTATGTGTTAATTCATATGCAAACGAGTCAGAAGCACGTCAGCGTGTAGGTCAGATAAGAACTGATTATCCCAAATATTCAGATGTCTGGCTGTTGATAAAAAAGTAGAGTAGAATAGATTTTTAAACAAAAAAAGGATACGCTTTGTGCATATCCTTTTTTTGTCGGTAGAAAGTTTTCTTTATCATCTTTTGTCGGTAGACTCTGGTATTTTGCATACTTCCTGCATTTTTAAAAAAGCATTGGCAGCTTTTTCAAGTTTATCATTATCTTTAACAAAACAAATCCTGACATATTTTAATTTTGTCTTCTCATGATAAAAAGCTGATGCCGGAAATACTACAACTCCGTAATCTTTAGCCATTTGTTTTACAAAATCTACATCAGATAGATCTGAAACATCTGAATAATCAATCATTTCGAAGTAACCACCTTCGGCAGTATGAATCTTATATTTAGTATTCTCCATAAGACGATTGAAATAATCTCTTTTCCCCTGATAATCCTGAAATAAATCGTCAGACGGCCGACATACAGGTAAATAATCAGCTAAAGCATATTGCAGCGGAATACTAACTCCCTTTATATGGATTTGTTGTATTTCCCTATATTGTGACATTAGATTTTCAGGTCCGAGACAATAGCCCATCATCCATCCATTTATATTAAAAGAAGGGCCAAAATCAGAAATTATGATACTTCTTTTTATAAGATTTTCGTATTTTGCTACACTAATTGGATCTATATTGTCGTAGAAAACAGAACCATAGGTTTCTAAACTCAGTATGACAATATTAGTACCGTTAGTTAATTTTTGCAGCTGAAGCATATCTTTTTCAGAAAAGACACAACCTGTAGAATCAAGAGGTATATTAATAATGATCATACTTGTTTTTGCCGTAATAATCATGCGCAGTTCTTCCCACTCAATTTTAAATAAAGGAGCCTTTAGCTGAAAATATACAACTTTCCCATCATTTAGCATAACCGAAGGAACAATAGATTCGTTAGTAGGTTCTATTATTATAACTTCATCATCATTCCTAACAAAAGTGCTTATTGTTGTATGAATAGCTTGTACATGTCCGGCAGTAATTGTAATCTCATTTTCAGGATTGAATTTATGACCAAAATTCTTGCTGATCATTCTGGAAATTTCTTCTCTTAATTTTAAAATGCCACATGAAGAAGAGTATGTATTACAATTTGATTTTAGATATTTTACGGATAAATTTATTAATTTATCAGGACAATGCATGACTGTTTCATTAAAAGCCATATCTATGGCTCCTGTCTTTTTGATAAGGTCCTTTATTTTAGGACTTTTTTTCCCCGGTATAATATCCAGTAACTTTGATTGTATCATTTTATTTTATAAAACTGACAAATTTATAAAAAGAGATGAATATACCACCTCTTTTGAATTAAAAAATCAATTATAGAATACAAATTTATCATTACGATTCGTTGGTTATATATGCATAATAATTACCTATTGGTTTTGTATTTTTACCTCATGATTTCTTTAAGAACTCCAAGTGATTTAATCTCTCCTGTCAATCCAAGATGAAGCTTATAATAAATTAATAATTTGGATAACAGCATATCACGTATAGAATTAGAGAAACTTAGTTTTTCCATATCTCTAAATTCAAATTGAAATAATTCACAAAAGCCGTAAGTAATTTCACCTTCCATATAATAATGGTGAAAAGGCCGGACATTACAAAAAGATGAAGATTCCATATCAAAGTACAGACTATTATTTTTAAGAGGATTATTTGGAAATATTCCAAGAAATCTGGTAAGTTGGAATAAAAAGACTACAGAAAAATTAGAAATTCCTTCTTCTTTTTCATCCAGTGTTATTGCAGACTGAACCAGAAACTTAAATAAAGGAGGGTTTGATTCTTCCTCTTTAAGACATTTCATTAATATCTCGGTAATAAAAAGAACCTGAGAGTTCCTTTTAATGTCATATGGAATTTGTCCATACGATACAGATAATCCTGCACTTTTCAGATGCTGTATATTCCTGTTTTCTTTTTCGTAAACTATCAGATCAAGAATAGAAAGAGGCTGAAACAGATTAATTTTAGTATTCGATTTTTTAGAATGAATCCCCCTTATAATAAACGACTGTCTTCCAAATTTCTCAGTATATATATGAGCAATAACAGAAGAATCTGAATATTTAAAAGATCTAAGAAAAATTCCTTTAGTTTTTTCAATCATCAGAAATATTTCTTAATAAAAAATCGATCAGTTTCCTCACAGCAATTCCTCTGTGACTAATAGCGTTTTTTTCCCTAAGACTCATCTCAGCAAAAGAACAGTTATAACCTTCAGGCATGAAAATTGGATCATAACCGAAACCGCCGTCGCCATGTTTTTCTGTCATAACAGTACCTCTTACAATTCCCTCAAATAATTTTTCTTTCCCTTCAAACCATAAAGATATAATTGTTCTGAATTGTGCATCTCTGTTTTTTTGTCCTTTCAGTTTTTGGAGAACTTTTTTCATATTATCATCAGAATTTTTATTCTCTCCGGCATAGCGTGCAGAATAAACTCCAGGTACTCCGTTCAGTGAATCAATTTCAAAACCGGTATCATCAGCAAAGCAATTTAGTCCGTAATGATTATAAACATACGAAGACTTAATATATGCATTTTCTTCCAGCGTAGAACCTGTCTCAGGAATATCCACATTGCAACCAATATCTTTTAAACTGACTACATCAATAGTGTCACCTAAATTAGATTGTAATTCTTTTAATTTATTACAATTATTAGTAGCAAAAACTAGTTTCATATTTTAAAAAAGTAGTACATGATTTAATATTTCCTTCATATGGTCAGATAAAGCAGTCAGTAAAATTAATTTATCTTTTAAAAGAAAAAGAAGTAGTTCCAATGTTACAACCGTCAGTGAAAACATCAATAGTATAAGTTCCGTCAATAAAAGACTTCTCTCCTGTATTATCCCAAAATATATTAACAGGTAATTCATTCCCTTCATATGTAACTTCTCTCATAGCAGAAAAAGGAATTTGCAGATCTTCAAACTTAAAAGTATCATTTTTTGACTTAACAAGCAGAATCTGATCAGGACGTAGAATCCGAATATATAATTTTTTATTACCGCGTTTTGTAGTAACATTTTTACTTAATGTAAAACTTATTTTCAGTTGTTCTGCTTTTTTCTTTACAGAAACATCATTGCCTCTTTTATTTATTCCTTCAACATGAAG
>JAENXA010000179.1 GCA_016649735.1 Prolixibacteraceae bacterium
CTGCAGAGAGTAGGTTATATTTTCTTATCAGATTATTATAGTAAAGTTTATCGTAAATAAGGAACCGCCACGTGCGGAACCGCATGCGTGGTGGTGTGAGAGGTCGAAATGGGAATTAATCCCATTTCTCCTACTCGATTGGTTCGCCCGTGAAAATATTTTATATTCATTTGCCGATATTTATATTCTAATTGATTAAAGTTGAAATTTTTTCATGTTAGTCGAATTTTTCTTTTAATTTTGAAAAAAATAAAAAGACACACAATGAGGGTTAATAGTAGTTTGTTTTTTATGATAGCTGTCCTTATGATGTTTGTTAATACTGCAAATGCAAAGGATAAGAATAATAAAAAAGAAAAATCGGGATATAAGTTTACTATAATAAAAGATATTCCATGTTCTCCTGTTGAAAATCAGTACAGTTCAGGTACATGCTGGATTTTTTCAGGATTGAGCTTCTTTGAATCTGAGATGATGCGTCTTAACAAACCATTAGTGAATTTATCCGAAATGTTTGTTGTATGGCATGCATACAATGATAAGGCTGATAAGATGGTTCGTATGCACGGGCATACAAATTTTTCTCCCGGAGGTGCTTTTCATGATGTTGCTTATGTTATTAAAAAATACGGAATTGTTCCTGAATCTGTTTATAGGGGACTGAATTATGGTGAAAATAAACATATTCACGGTGAAATGGACGAGGTGCTGAAAGATCAGGTTGATGGGATACTAAAAAATAAAAATAAAAGATTAAGCACTGCCTGGAAAAAAGTGATTGATAAAACATTAAGTACATATATGGGTGAGCTACCTGATACTTTTGAATATAAGGGTGAAGAATATACGCCTAAAAGTTTTGCAAAAAATTATGTAGGGCTTAATATGGATGATTATGTAGAGGTAACTTCTTTTACGCATCATCCCTATTATCAGAAATTTATTCTTGAAGTACCTGATAACTGGTTATGGGGAGAAGTTTATAATGTTCCGTTGGATGATATGATGAACATTATAGATAATTCTGTTAATAATGGTTATACTGTAGCATGGGCAAGTGATGTCAGTGAAAAAGGATTCTCTTCTTCAAAGAATGGTGTTGCGGTTGTTCCGATTGCAGATACACTTAGCATGTCAGATACAGAACTGGCTAAATGGGACAGTCTTCCTGAGTCAAAAAAAGATTTAAAACTTTATTCTTTAGAGAAACCCGGAAAAGAAAAGGACATCACTGCTGAAATAAGACAAAAGGCTTTTGATGATTATGAAACAACTGATGATCATGGACTTCAAATTGTAGGAACAGCAAAAGATAAGAATGGTACACTATATTATAAAGTTAAGAATTCGTGGGGAGATTATAATAAATATAAAGGATTCTTTTTTGCTTCACATCCTTTTGTCAGATATAAGACAACCAGTATTATGGTAAATAAGAATGCCATTCCTGTTGAGATACGTGAAAAACTTGGTCTTTAGAGTTACTTTTAGTCAAAAGTAATTGAATATAATATAAATTGAAATTTATGGCAGAGTTAAGTCTTGTAGTTTGTGTATATAATGAGGAATTGAATATTGAACCGTTAAGTAAGCAAATTCAGACATCACTAAAAGGAATGGATTATGAAGCTATTTTTGTTGATGATGGTTCCACAGATAGTACACGTGAAAAAATTCGTTCGATAGATAATGATCGTTTTATTCTTGTTGAATTAAAATGTAATTATGGTCAGAGTTCTGCTTTGCAGGCAGGAATTGATCAGGCAAAAGGTGAATATATAGCATTGATAGACGGAGATTTGCAAAATGATCCGGCTGATATTCCAATGATGCTTAAAACACTAAAAGAAGGTAATTACGATATGGTTGCCGGAGTAAGAGCCAATCGAAAAGATGGAGCATTGCTAAGAAAGATTCCCAGTAAAATTGCTAATTACATTATCAGGGAGTCAACCGGGACAATGATGAAAGATCTTGGCTGTACTCTTAAGATTTTTACAAATGAAGCAGTTAAGAGTATTCATATATACGGAGAGCTGCATCGTTTTATCCCGGTATTGCTGGCTCTTGAAGGCTCAACAAGAATGACACAGGTGGATGTAAATCATAGAGCCAGACAGTTTGGAAGTTCAAAGTATAATCTTAGCCGTACTTTCCGTGTTTTTAGCGATTTGATTCTGATGCTGTTTTTAAAAAAATATATGCAGCGGCCTATGCATTTTTTTGGAGGCATAGGAATTTTATCTCTTCTTTTCGGAGGCGGTATAAGTATATATTTCTTTATATTAAAATTATTGGGAAACGATATCTGGGGAAAACCTCTTTTAATTTTGGGATTGATATTTTTTCTATCCGGCGTTCAGTTTATTACTATGGGCATATTAGCTGAAGTGATCATGCGTACATATTTCGAATCACAAAAAAAGAAACCTTTCCGTATTCGTTCCGTAAAACGTCTTGGAAATAAAAAGTAATACATTCTTGTTGCAGGTTTACCGGAAACTTATTTTTGCTTTTCCTTCATATCTCTCTTTAAGGGTAAACTGAATAAAAATTTCGTCAGGAACGATTTCCGGTTCTTTTACTCCGGTGACTTCAATATATGGAATGGAATTTGTTGTTTGTGCCTGAATTTGATTAACACATAAATTACTCAATAAAATAAAGAATAGGAAGGGATAAAAATTTTTCATATTTTTATAATTTGAATCTTATAAAATTAGCATAAAAAATGGTGGCATAAAAAAAATACAAAAAGATATGAAAAAAAAATATGCAATTGGTGTTGATGTGGGTGGTAGTCATGTGAGTTCTGCTGTATTTGACATTAACTCAAAAAAATTAATTGAAAATTCATTATCTGAATGTGATCTGGATAATCACGGTACCGGTAATGAGATTATTAAGATTTGGGGGACGACTATTGGTAAATTTATGAAAATTGTAGATCCCCAAACTGTTGCAGGTGTAGGTTTCGCTATGCCGGGTCCGTTTGATTATGAGAATGGAATTCCATTGTTTACAGGTGCGAATAATAAGTATGAACATATATACGGATTAAATGTACCACATGAATTACATAAATTCTGGGGTCTTCCTATAGATTTCCCTATTCGTTTTATAAATGATGCCACTGCTTTTGCTATTGGAGAAAACTGGGTAGGAAAGACCTGCGGAGCAAAAAGATCATTAGCCATAACATTGGGAACAGGTTTTGGATCTGCTTTTCTTAAAGACAGTCTTCCTGTAGTATTAGGAAATGAAGTTCCCGAAAATGGTTGTGTATGGCATCTTCCTTTTGAGAAAGGAATTGCTGATGATTATTTTTCAACCCGTGGTTTGGTAGAACGTTATTATTCTCTTACAGGAATCCATGTAAATGGAGCTAAAGAAATAGCAGAAGCTGCCGGGAGTAGTTTGCCGGCAAGTGAGATATTTATTGATTTTGGAAAGAAATTGATAGTCTTACTTGAACCATGGCTTAAAAAATTTGGAGTAGAAGTCATAGTATTCGGAGGAAATATATCCAGGGCTTCTGATTTATTTCTACCCAGTATGAGATCTACACTAAAGAAAAAGAATTTGAATATCAGAGTAGAAATGTCAGAATTAAAAGAATCAGCTTCAATTATAGGCAGTGCACGTCTTGCAGAACCTGAATTTTGGAATAATGTATCTCCTTTACTTAAGGAAATGTAAAAAAATAAA
>JAENXA010000063.1 GCA_016649735.1 Prolixibacteraceae bacterium
CAATTTTATAAATGATTCTCTGTTTATCATTTTTTGAAACAAACGGATCTGAAATTTCATTTGGTTTGAGATCGCTTAATACTTTACTTACTGTGGGATCCAGTTCTTCTGGTTTCCATTTTGAAGACATTGTATATGGATTAATGGCTGTTCCGCCACCATTTCTGGATGTATTGTCAGATGAAAAATGAAGAGCAGCTTCTTCAAATGTTATTTTTTCCGTGCGAATCATATTAGCAAGACTATCAAGTGCGTTTTTTGCTTCATTAAGTGCTTCCTGGCTTGGCTTTGGAATAAGTATGATGTGACGGGTATTTATTTTTTCTCCTTTTCTGTCAATTAACTGAATTATATGATATCCGAAATCTGTTTTTACAACATTTGAGACTTTACCTTCTCTAAGATTAAATGCTGCTTCAGCATATGCAGGATCAAGCTGGCCTTTTCCCATATAACCAAGTTCTCCGCCGTTAGGAGCAGAAGGACCCTCAGAATATAATACCGCTAAAGTGGCAAAATTTTCTCCGTTTTCTATCCTTTTTTTCATTTCACGAAGACGGGCTTTTATGTTGTTTTCTTTTTCTATAGGAATTTTAGGGTAAATTGAAATCTGAGAATATTCAACCTGTGTTGGTACTACAGGAATTTCTGACTGGTCAGCATTTTTGTAATAATATCGTACCTGGGCAGGAGTTACAGTCACTTTATCTCCTATTTTGTTTTGCATCTTATTTGTGAGAATCTGATTTCTTATGACTTCGGATAAATTCATCTTGATTTTTGCCATAGGCTCCTTAAAATATTCTTCTACAGCTTTTTCTGATCCCAGATTTTTGATAAAATACTGAATTCTTTGATCCATACTCTCATTTATCTGACTATCTGTGACTTCAATTGTAGTATCCAGTTCTGCTTCGGCCACCAGTAATTTTTCAATAAGAAAATCTTCCAGAATTTCACATTTCATATCGCCTTCAGAGGTAATCCCCTGAGCCTTGTTTTGCATATATCTGGCTTCAATATCAGATTTTAAAATAATATTTTGCCCCACTACAGCTATAATCTGATCAACAGTTTTGTCTTGTGCCTGAATTGTATTTGAAAATACTAAAAGACATAATAAACTAAATATCGTTAATGTTTCTCTGAACATAATTCCTTTATTTTTTATTAAAGATTTTATATTTATTTGATATTGAACCTTCCTGAAAGATGTTATCTTCCATATTTTGGAAAAATTCTATTTTTCTTTTGTTTAATATTACGTTAATGATTTCTTTATTTACAAAATCCATCGGAGCAATATCTCCGGATAAACGATAATCCCGGATACAAATAAAGTAATAATAATTTGTATCACTATCTTCTGCGTACTTGTTTTTTTCCAAAAAAACAGATTCTTTTTTTATTGGATTTGGAAAAAGCTTAAAAACAGACGAAGCATTTATCCACTGGTCATCAAACCGATCATATAATTTAGTGTATTGCATTCCATATTCGTCGAGTTTTGCCAGATTTTCCGTGGTGAGATTTTTGCACATGTCTTTTATCTGTTTAATGTTGGCAAGCTCAGAGGGAACTTTTAGAAAAATAGATTTTATGATGTTATTTGTCAGAATATAATCTTTTTTGTGATTATTATAATAATCATTAATTTCTTCAGGAGTTATTAATGTGTCTAAATTTTGTGAAAGAAGTTGATTCTTATACCTGTAAATAAGTAGGGAATTTCTATAATCATTTAATTTTTCACTTACATCTTTCTGCTCTGAAGATAAATTTTCTTCGGCGGCAAGTACTACCAGTTCTTTACGAATCCATCTGTTTATAAAATCGTTCATCCACAGTGTGCTGTCTGATTCTGTTATGTATTTGGGTAGAACTTTTTGTGCATCTTCTTTATAGAGTATATTATATCCTACTTGAGCCAGAGGAGTTTTGTCGTTTTTTACCGGAGACTGACACTCTGTAAAGAAAAAAAGAAAAAATATTGAAATGAAAAGAATTTTCATGAATTTATACAAATTACTGTTTTTGTGTATGCTAAAAGAATTATATTAATAATTATTTTGATAATTAGAATTGATATCATGTGGATATCCTTCCCTGACGCCTGATTGGGTAATCCTTATAAATTTTGCCTGTTTAAGTTTTTCTATTGTTTTTGCACCGCAATATCCCATTCCTGCTCTTAACCCACCGGATAGTTGTATAATGGTTTTGTTTAGAGATCCTTTATATGGAATTCTTACAACAATTCCTTCAGGAACAGGATTATTCATGTTTATTTCTTCATCATTTAATTCATGATATCTTTCATTAATGACTTCTTTGGAATCCAGACCTCTGTATCTTTTGTATTTTTTCCCCTGAATAAAGATTGTTTCTCCCGGAGATTCTTCTATTCCTGTAAAAATTGATCCTGCCATAATAGAATCAGCACCGGCAGCAATTGCCTTTACTATATCGCCTGGTGAACGAATTCCTCCATCGGCAATAATCGGTATTCCACTATGCTTTAATGCACTGCTTACTGCATAAATGGCTGATAGTTGGGGAATTCCTACTCCGGCTATAGAATGGGTTGTTCTGATTGACCCAGGGCCTATTCCTACCTTTACGGCATCAGCCCCGGCAAGTACCAGATCTGTGGCTGCTTCTCCTGTTGCAATATTCCCGACAATAAAATCAGGTTCAGAGTAACGGGATTTTGATTTCCTTAAGATGTCGAGTACTATTTTTGAATGAGCATGAGCCGAATCAATAATTATTGCATCAACTGAAGCTTTTACCAGTGCATCTATACGATCCATTACATCTTTACAGATTCCGACACTCGCAGCTACAAGTAATCTTCCTTTATTATCAACAGATGGTTCAGGTAAATAATGATTGTCTGTTGTATCGGAATTTTCTCCGTGAAGATTATTTATCTTGGCCTTTTTTACCAGATTTACCTGTTCTACCTGTCTTTTAACAGACATATTTCTGTGAATGACTCCGATACCTCCCAGCTTTGCTATTGCTATAGCCATGGGGGCTTCAGTTACTGTGTCCATTGCAGCAGTGATGATGGGTATGTTCATCGGAATCCGTTTTGAAAACATTGATTTAATAACAGTGTCTCCCGGAAATACCTCAGAATATTCGGGTATAAGTAAAACATCATCAAATGTTAAACCTTCAGAAATTATTTTGTCCGAAAAAAAAGACATTCATTTATTTTTATAGGTTATGTCTCAAAAATACAAAAAATTACTGTAAGATATTTTGTTTCTTTTGTTATACAGAAAGTAATGCCTTAAATTTAATTAAATTTTGTTATGTTCGTGTTTTTCTTGTTGTCTATATGAATTTTTAAAAGAATGAACGTTTATCAGGATATATTGAATAAGTATTGGGGCTATACAAAATTTAGACCCCTTCAGGAAGAAATTATTCAATCCGTAGCTGACGGTAAGGATACTCTTGGACTTATGCCTACAGGCGGAGGAAAATCCATTACATTTCAGGTTTATTCTCTCTCAAAGCCAGGATTATGTCTTGTTATTACTCCTCTTATTTCACTTATGAAAGACCAGGTTGAAAATCTTCAGAGGAGAGAAATAAAGGCTATGTATATTCATTCCGGAATGAGTGGATGGGAGATGAAAAATGCTTATGATAATGCTGTTTGGGGTGATTATAAATTCCTTTATATTTCTCCTGAAAGGATATTATCAGCAAGATTTTTAGAACGCCTTGTGCAAATGAAGGTTAACCTGATTGTTGTGGATGAAGCTCATTGTATTTCGCAATGGGGATATGATTTCAGGCCTTCTTATCTGCGCATTAAGGAGTTGCGGAAACATATTCCTAAAGTTCCGGTTTTGGCACTTACAGCTACTGCTACTCCTATAGTGGTTGATGATATTCAGGATAAGTTGTTATTTAGTAAGAAGAATGTTCTTCAGATGAGTTTTTACAGGGAAAATATTCGTTATATAGTAAAAAAAATGGATGACGGATTATCTTATCTTGTCCGTTCTGTAAAAAAGGCTAAGGGAACCGGAATTATTTATGTAAAGAGTCGGAGGAAGAGTAAGGATATAGCAGAATTATTACAGAAAAATAATATCTCTGCGGATTATTATCATGCAGGTCTGAGTTCTAAAAGCAGAACACGTAAGCAGGATGATTGGCAGAATGAGAAGACAAGGATTATTGTTGCTACAAATGCTTTTGGTATGGGGATCGACAAACCCAATGTTCGTTTTGTTATTCATTATGGTGCGCCTTTTTCTCCTGAATCGTATTTTCAGGAAACCGGGAGAGCTGGCAGAGATGAAAAACAATCTTTTGCCGTGCTTATTTCTGATAAGGCTGATCAATTGTCACTAAAAAGGCAGGTTAATAAAGTATTTCCTCCTGTTGATCAGGTGAAAAAAGTGTATACCTCACTATGTAATTTTTTTCAGGTAGCTGTAGGTTTTGGTAAAAATCAGGTTTTTGATTTTAGCCTTGCCGAATTTTCGGGGCGTTATCATTTTTCAATTGTTAATACTCTTAATTGTCTAAAAATATTGCAGAGGGATAATTATCTGGAACTTACTGAAGAAGTGGATAATCCTTCAAGGGTTCATTTTCTTGTACGGAGAGATGAATTGTATAAATTTCAGGTAGCTAATGCTAAGTTTGACGGATTTATTAAATTACTTCTTCGTACTTATACAGGATTGTTTTCTACATATATTGAAATTGACGAGGCTTTTCTTTCGAAAAGGGCTAATGTATCTATGGATGGTGTTTTCTATTTTTTAAGTCAGCTAAGTTCAAATAAAATCATACATTATATACCAAGGAAGAAGACTCCTTTTATTATATACACAAAAGACAGAGTGGATATAGGTCTTCTGAAGATTTCAAAAGAGAATTATACTGACCGTAAAATAGATTTTCAGAAACGGGTTGATTTTATGCTTTTTTATATCAATAATAAAACCAGATGCCGAAGTAATATTCTGCTTGATTATTTTGGAGAAAAAAGTACTATACGTTGTGGTAAATGTGATGTATGCATGTCAAGAAACGATCTTAGTTTAAGTAAGCTGGAATTTGATAACATTGTCTCTGAGTTAAAAAAAATAATGAAGGCCCCTTGTTCTTATGAGGATATTATTTTTAAGATTGATAATAATGAAGATGATGTAATTCAGGTTATTCAATGGCTTTCTGACAGGGGGAAAATTGTGCATCGGATTGATAATCTTTTAGAATGGGTAGATAAGTAGAATTAAAAATTTATAATGGAATAAAAATATAGGTATTTATTATAAAATCCTTGATAAAAATTATCTCTGATATCAATTTTCAGTAGAACATTGCGATCAATATTTTTATTATTTCATACAAAAATGTAGATTTGCAAAAAATAAATAAAAAAGATGGTACAAAGAATACAAACAGTTTATGTCCTTATCTCTGCCATATTGCTTGGTTTACTTTTTTCATTGCCTTTTGCCAATATAGTATTTGGTAACCAGGATTATCTTTTTGATATTCGCGGTATAGTATTAAATGATAAAGTTCAGATAAGCGGATTGCCGATTGCTCTTTTTATAGCTATGACATTGTTGATTCATGTGGTTGTTTTGTTTATTTATAAAAAAAGAATACTACAAATGAGAATGCTTGTATTCTTAATTATCCTTATGCTTGGACTTTTTGGCATTTTCTATTTTTTTACATATTATTCGTTTGACAATGCCGAAATTCATTTTAAATTATGCATATCCTTTCCATTAGTGGCTATTATCCTTGATTATTTGGCTATTCGTGCTATCGGAAAAGATGAGGCACTGATTCGTTCTGTAGACAGAATAAGATAAAAAAAGAATCACTCAGATTTTTTATCTTATTTATAAGCACAAGTCATAATTTTTTTCGAGTTATTATGACTTGTGCAAAAATGTGTACAATTATTTCTCTATTCGTCTTCTCCCAAATCATCAATTACTTCCTCGTTGTCAAGTTCATCTTCGAGAAATGATTCTGCTGCTTTAAGTAATGTATCTGTTTCTTGTTTTGATTTAGGTTTTGGATCAATCCAGTGTATTATCTGGTTAGTCCAAAAATCTTCAATGTCACTTTCGGCAATGAACCTTGGCTTTCCGGTATGAACAATATAAATTGTGTCAGGAGCTTCCTGTGAGTTGTCTGCAAGTAAAAATTTTGGTAACATAATTTTTGATTTAAAATGATGAAAGACAAATGTAGTGATAATACCGTAATCTTTGTATTTTTGCAACATTAAGATTAAGAAATGGCAAGAGTTTATCCTGTAAATTTTGAAGAAAAAATAGGTTTTGATAAGATAAGAGGTCTGATCAAATCAAATTGTCTTTGTTCTCTCGGTAAAGAAAGAACAGATAATATGATATTCCTTTCGGACAAAAAGAAAGTAATACATGAATTGTCCGGTACTGAAGAATTTCTCAGGCTTATAACCAAACGTGATGATTTTCCAACGGATTTTTATTTTGATCTAAGGGCGTCATTGAAAAAGATAAATTTAGTAGGACTATTCCTTGAAGTAGATGAATTGTTCGATTTAAGAAGATCTTTACAGACAATTTCAGCGATTGTAAAAATGATGAGAAATCTTAATGATGAAGATTTCCCTGTGTTAAAATCAATTGTTCTGGAGGTGGGTTCTTTACCTGAAGTTGTAAGATATATTGACAATGTTCTTACGGCGAATGGTAAGATTAAGGACAATGCTTCTGATGAACTTGGAAAAGTTAGGAGGGAATTGCAGAATATGCAAGGCCAGATATCCCGGCGTCTTCGCAATATTTTGAAGAAAGCTCAGCAGGATGGATTTGTAGAAGATGATGCAAATGTTTCAATTCGTGATGGGCGGCCTGTTATTCCGGTTCCTTCTTCTGTTAAAAGAAAAATAAACGGTATAGTTCATGATGAATCTGCCAGTGGCAAAACTTCTTTTGTTGAGCCGGCCGAAGTTGTGGAGATGAATAATGAATTGCGTGAACTTGAATATGCAGAGAAGCGTGAAATAATTAAAGTGCTTATTGATCTTTCCAATAAAATAAGGCCATATGTCGGAGAACTAATTTACCAATACGAAATACTTGGAACCCTTGATTTTATAAGGGCTAAAGCACTTCTTGCCCGAAGGATGAATGCTATTAAACCTATATTTGGTGAAGGTTGTATGCTTAACTGGGAAAAAGCTGTTCATCCGTTGCTTCAGTTTAATCTTGAAAAGGAGAAGAAGAAAATTGTTCCTTTAGATATTAGTTTAACGCCTGAAAATCATATTTTACTTATATCAGGACCTAATGCCGGAGGTAAGTCTGTGTGTCTTAAGACAGTGGGGCTACTTCAGTATATGTTGCAATGTGGCATGATGGTTCCTATGTATGAAAATGGAAGAGTAGGAATCTTTGATAATATATTTATAGATATAGGTGATGAGCAGTCTATTGATAATGATCTTAGTACTTATAGCTCACATTTGATTAACATGAAATACTTTGTTAAAAATTCAAATGAGCATACTCTTATTCTTATGGATGAATTTGGTACAGGAACAGAACCTGTACTGGGAGGAGCTATAGCTGAAGCTGTTTTAGATCAACTTAATAAGCTCGGTACATTTGGCATAATCACTACACATTATACAAGTCTTAAGCAATTTGCATCTGTAACTGACGGTATTGAGAACGGTGCTATGATTTATGATGCCGGCAGAATGGAGCCTCAGTTTCGTCTTCAGATTGGCAAACCTGGCAGCTCTTTTGCCTTTGAGATTGCACGTAAGATTGGTATGCCCGAATCTATTTTGCAAAGGGCTACAGAGAAAATAGGGAAGGAGCATGTTGATTATGATAAGCACCTTCGCGATATTTCACGCGATAAACTATACTGGGAATCTAAACGTAAAAAGATTCATCAGCAGGAAAAATCACTGGATCAGGTTTCCTCGCGATATGAGGAGAATTTGCAAAAATTGGAATCAGAACGTAAAAAAATAATCAGTGATGCCAAAACTGAGGCGCAGAGGGTTATTGAGGAGGCAAATAAGAAGATAGAGAGTACTATTCGTGAAATTCGCGAAAATCAGGCTGAAAAAGAAAAGACTAAAGCTATTCGTAAGGATTTGTCTACGTTTAAGGAGAAAGTCACAAAAATGGATTCTGATGATCAGAAATGGATAGCTCAGAAAATTCAGCGTATTAAG
>JAENXA010000141.1 GCA_016649735.1 Prolixibacteraceae bacterium
AGGATAATTATTAAGACTCGTCTCTACTATAACTTTTGCATTTGAAATCTGAGGCCATACAACAGGGATACCTACAAAACGATCACGACTACCCCATCTTCCCGGACCAATAAGTATATATGGCTTTTCCTCTTTAACCATCCTGTTATTTAAAAGAGCAATCTCATCTGCCATCTGTCTTGTATCTAATTTCGAAAATTTATCATTATCTACATAAATCACATCTTTTATATTCTCAACTCTTCCGTTACCTACGCCTGCCTTTGTAAAAAGAATCATATTCTCTTTATCCATATGATCAAAATCAATATTCTCATGAATATGATCAAAAAGCAATGGTTTTATCTGCAACAAATAAAATGTAGGAAGACTATTTTTCCCTCTGTTTAAATCAACAGCATACTCAATCTCTACAGGAGAACCAAAAGCTTCCCTTATTGAATCAAGCAATATACTGATAGTTTCAGCTAAAGGAATATAATTGTATTTTAAAATATTGGCAAAATTCACTACACGCGGGCCATAACTGTCCAGTCCTGGTTCAAGACGATCGTTATTTGCATCATAAACGGAAACACAATGCGTAAGTGTACCATGTTTTTCAGCTTCACTGATATCCAAAAGTTTCATAGCTGCCAATTCTCCGTTCTTTACGAAATCAATAGGTCTTTCACTGCAATCCAAGGCATAAAACTGAACCTGTGTACTGTTTAGTAAATCCTTTACACTATACATATCAACATTTGGCAAACGTGGTGAAAAACGAAACGATTTCCATCCATTTACCACATAAGAACCGAGACCTACGGCGGCTACAGCTGATCCATCTTCAGGACTCATATTCTCCACAGGATAATAATTATACGACTGTGCAACGCCACTAATATGCGGATAATAATAATTACCATATTGATTCCCTATTAATTCCTGCAAAACAACCGACATTTTTTCATCCGCAATATTATGATGAAGAATAGAAAAGAAATTTTTTGCCTTATCTGAATATGTAGATACAAATACTAAACGAATAGCAAGAGACAATCGTTTTAGTACCATTTTTTTATTATCGTGACTATTAGGAATCAGGAAAGTATCAAAAACCCCGGCAAAAGGCTGATTAGAAGAATCTTCAGAAGCGCTGGAGGATCTAACAGCGATAGGACGGTCAATCTGATTAACGAAAATCTTTAATTTCTTCATTAGAGAAGAAGACAGAGAGACTTCTGCAAAAATCTCTCTCAGCTGTTCATATGATACAGTAGGATCAGTTACCTTTTTAAAAAGATGATTTTTACTTATAAAATTCACAAACTCATCACTGCCAATTACAACCGTAATAGGAGTAAATACATTAATCCCCTTAATCATGGACGGCAGATCAAGATTATAAATTAAAGTATCTATAAGACCAAGTCCCCTTCCTTTACCTCCAGGTGATCCGCCGGAAAAAGAAACAATGTTCTTCTCATCCAAAACAGAGGTCTCTTCAAACTTTAATATTTTCCCTTTCTTTTTCTCTTCACGGTATTTTTTGAAAGTCCCTAAAATATATTCACGAAATTCTTCTACGCTTTTAAAATCATTTACAGACACAGGATTCAGCTCGCGGGCCAATTGTATTTCTCCTCTTACCATCAACCACAAAGAAAACTGGTTTTCAGAAGCATGCAGTTTTATGGACTCTTCAGGAACTTCACGGAATAAATTCTCAAACTCACGCAATGATTTTGCCTCTCCTATTTTATTTCCTTTCTTATCCCTGAAAATAAAATTACCAAAACCCAGGTATCTGCTTAGATAATGCTTTAAGTCATTTAATAATGTATCAGAATTCTTATTTAAAAAAGTAACATTAAGTTTTTTTGCAATACTGGCATTTCTTTCATCAGAAGACTGAAGAATAATCGGTAGATTGGAAATATGCAACTTAATGTAACGGATAAATTCTACCCCGGCATTTTTATTCAGTTTCCCTCCCCTGTCAAATTCCATATCAGATATCACGCACAGCATAAAATCTTTATACTTATTAAATATTGATACGCCATCCTCATAATTACGGGCAAATAATATTTTTGGGCGGGAACGTATCTTTGAAATTTTGTCAAGTTCATTTTTTTCCACCTCAGGAAGCAATTGCTGAACCTGTCCGAAAACAATACCATAAAGCATCTGCAGATAGCGGGAATAATAAAGAGGAGAATCTTCTATAAGTAAAATCACACGTACAAGACCAATTTTTGTGTCATTTTCAACATTTATCCTGTCCTCTGTAGATTTAACAATGGCAAAAAGTATACTGGAATCACCGTTCCAGACAAAAAGTTTATCTATAGACGGAAGTCGGGGTTCTATTTTTTCTAAATAAGAATTATTACTCTCCTTGTTCATAAGAAGATATATCAGTAGTGAAGAGTTTTTCTGTTTTATTTTTTTACTCAGAGATATGGTCGTTTTATTATCCATACCGGCCATAAGAATAACCAGATCGAAGCCAGTGGTTTCCAATAGATTCAAAGCTTCATCAGGAGAAGAAACTCCGGTAATTCGGGGAACTGAGAAAAGACTGTACTGATAAATTGTACCCATAAACCGCTCGAAAAAGGAATCCTCACTTTCCAGTATATAGGCATCATAAAGTGTTGCTACAAAAAGTATATGCTTTACCTTATACCTCATCATATCCAGATATATATACTTATCCATTGCCTGCTGATTGAAATAAAGCTGCAAAGGTTTTTTTGTCTGGAAAAGTGAATCTCTGAATTTTTTTGGGCTATAAACTTCCTTGTCTAAAACACCTTTTTTACTTACGAGTACACGTCCCTTGTAATTGTTAAGGAATCCAGCAATAAGCAAAGCTATATTATTCAAAAGATTTCTTTCTTCTTTAAGGAAAGGCCCTTCATACTCTTCGGGATATTCTTTCAGATAAAAGATTTCTACTTTACCCTTAATATTGTCAATTGTAATAAAATTTTCAGACTGACTCCATTTAGTTTCTTTAAATCCAGTGCTTGTATATACCTTATCCTCATAAGTTATACGTGCTACAGTATAAGTAGGATATTGCCAGGATTTAGGCAAAAAGGAACTTATCTTAAGGAATGTTTCATCAGGAGGAAATCCTTCCTCCATAATTTTAGATGTTTTATTTATAGCTTTAAGCTCCTTTAAACGTTCTGTATTTTCATCATTTAATCTGTTAAAAACTTCACGTGTAGCAGATCCGGCAATTATATTGGCAATATTAACAAGTAAATTTCTTTCTTCTTTTAAAAACGGACCGTCATCTTCATCTGGAAATCTTTCCAGATAACAAATTTCTATGGTTCCCATACTTCTGTCCGGAGTATGAAAATTTTGAACCATCTTCCACTGAGTTTCTGTAAATCCCGGAGATGTGAATACTTTTCCGGCATAACATATTCGGGCTACAGTCTTATCGGGATATTGCCAGGAATCAGGAAGAATAGTACTTATAAGTTTAAAAGACTCTTCAAGAGAATGTCCTTTCTGTAAAATCTGAGTGGTTTGATTAATACCTTTTAGCTCTTTTAAACGCTCATTATTATTATATAGCAACTTCTGCAACGAATCCCCTGATACTGAGCCTGTAATAAGAGATGACAGATTATCAATCAATTGATATTCTTCTTTTAAAAAAGGATCACCGGATTCTTTTTTGTCGGATTCTTTGTAAAAAACCTCAACAGAACCTTTTTTACCATAGGAAGTATTAAAATTCTTACGTATATAAATGGATGTTTCTTCAAATTGACGACTTTCAAAAGATTTTTTATCAAAAACGATACGTGCCATTGCTCTTTTGGGAAATAACATTGCCTCGGGAAGAGTATTGCAGATCTCCTGAAGTAGTTCATCAAGAGAGAGTCCTTTCTTAATAATTCCGATTGCCTGGCTGATACTTTTCATTTCCTTTTGTCTTTCCCTGATATCCAGTGAAACCTTTCCCAAACGAAATTCACAAATCACAGCCTTAAGTACAGGAAGCAAAGGTTCTATAATTTTTTCAGCTTTTGAAACACCATTTTTCAGGTCGTCTTTCCATTCTTTTGTCAAAAAGAACTCAAGAAAAATTTTCTGATCTCCGGGAATGAAAATATTTCTCTCTATTTTCTTGTCACTTTCCCCGAATCCCACATTAGTGTATATCTTACCGTCATATAAAAGCCTTACATTCATAAGTCTGCGTGGAAGGGAAATTCCCGAAAGCAATTCACAAATCTGCGCCATTGCCTGACCTGCGTCAATGCTTCTGCCCGGTATTGCTATCAACTGATCCATCAGTGCAGTTCTGTCAAAAAATATATTTTTGTTTATTGAATTATTATCAAACTGTTCTCTTTTCATATGTTTTTTGTCTTTGATCGTAAAAATTAAATTTTACCAATTATAAAAATGACCAAAAAAAAGGAGACAAACACAAAATCAATGGCTGAATATTGTGTTTTTTCATAGTTCAGTCAATAAACTATAACTATTCTTTTATTCTATATACTTTTTCATTCCTGTACGAAGAATAAGCGACAAAGAAACCGCATGCTTTATGCGGACCTGAAATATTGGTTGAAATAT
>JAENXA010000100.1 GCA_016649735.1 Prolixibacteraceae bacterium
AAGATTCCTGTACCTCAGCGAAGATTCCTTAGCCGTACTTAAACGGCTGGTAAACTGTTCAACCTCACTCGCATTTGTAAAATCCCATGTACCTTCTATATCCAAAGCTTCATATGATTTAGTTGTAGGATCACTGTCAATGATATCAGAATAGGCCGTTTTATATTGCTGATAATAATTATTATTCATATTAATACTATAAATAAGTGCTACAAAACCACCATATATAAGAGGCAGTTTCCAATATTTTTTATTGTATATCTGACCAAGTCCTGGAAAAACAGCTGAATAAATAGTTGCTTTTCGAGGTGAATGTTCCGATTCCTGACCAATTATAACAAGAGTATCTGCCTTAATATCATTATTATCCGGTATTTTCTGTCCCGGTGTATTTCTTTTCTGTGCATATCCTGCCTGAATAAAAAAGCAGAAAAATACAAAAAAAATTATATATTTACGATTCAAAGTTTTACTTTTTAGTATCCCCTGCTAATTTTTCTCTGACTCTAAAGCACGGAGAATTTTTTCCATATCTTCTTTGTTCCGGAAGGGAATTGTAACTTTACCTTTACCTCTTTTGTTTAAGGAAAAATCTATTTTTGTTTTATAACAGTTATTTAGCTGTTCGATCTGCCCCTTGTATTCTTCGGGATATTTTTCTTTTACATTCTTTTCCTCACTATTTTCTCCGTTTAATTTATTTTCATTCCACAATCTTACAATCTCTTCTACTTTTCTCACCGACAGATCATATTTCAGAATTCTGTTATAAACGACAAGTTGATCTTCAGCATTTGACATAGTTATCAGTGCGCGGGCATGTCCCATAGAAATTCTTTTTTCAATTATTCCTTTTTGAATTTCGGCAGGAAGTTTTAACAATCTCAAATAATTAGATATTGTAGAACGTTTTTTTCCTACACGCTCGCTAAGTGATTCCTGTGTAAGCTCACATTCATCCATCAATTGCTGATAAGAAAGAGCCACTTCTATGGCATCCAGATCTTCTCTTTGTATATTTTCTACAAGAGCCATTTCCAGCATGCCGTCATCTTCTGCAAGTCTGATATAAGCCGGAACAGTTTTCAATCCTGCCATCTTAGAGGCTCTGCAGCGACGTTCTCCTGCAATAATCTGATATTTATTCAAACCTTTAGTCCTCAAGGTTACAGGCTGAATTAATCCCAGCTTTTTTATAGAAGCAGACAACTCAGAGAGAGCAGTCTCGTCAAATTTTGATCTTGGTTGAAAAGGATTGGCCTCAATATATTCCAATGGTATTTCATTTATAGAAACACGATGTTCATTATGCATATCAGCATCACTGATCAACGCCCCCAAACCTCTTCCAAGTGCACTCCTTTTAGCCATAATTAATCTAATTTATCAGATTTATTAATTATTAATATTCACCTTTGCTTCGATTTCCTGTTTCCTGATAATTTCAC
The DNA here is from genome assembly GCA_016649735.1 of Prolixibacteraceae bacterium. Taxonomy (GTDB): domain Bacteria; phylum Bacteroidota; class Bacteroidia; order Bacteroidales; family Prolixibacteraceae; genus JAENXA01. The sequence goes on from JAENXA010000100.1 coordinate 1,449, forward strand.
GGGCAAGATTCATATAACTTTTTGCACCACTTGAACCTGCATCATACAAAATAACAGGCATTCCGTAACTTGGAGCTTCACTCAGTTTTACATTTCTGGAAATCACCGTATTAAATACCATACTTCCAAAATGACTCTTAACATCTTCATATACCTGATTTGAAAGATTAAGTCGCGAATCAAACATAGTTAAAAGAAAGCCTTCTATATCAAGTTTAGGATTAAGTCGTGACTGAATAATCTTTACAGTATTCAGCAATTTACCCAGACCCTCAAGAGCAAAATATTCACATTGAACGGGAATGATAATAGAATCAGCCGCTGTTAACGAATTTACCGTAATCAGTCCCAGAGAAGGAGAGCAATCTATAAAGATAAAATCATATTCATCTCTAACTTTGTCTATTACTACAGATAATAATTTCTCACGATTTGGCAAATTAAGCATTTCTATTTCAGCTCCCACCAAATCAATATGAGAAGGAATTAAATCCAAACCCGGTACTTTTGATTTAAGAATAATATTTTTAGGATCAATATCATTAACTATACACTCATAAATACTCGTTTTTACATCATTAACCTCAAAACCAATTCCTGATGTTGCATTAGCCTGCGGATCAGCATCTATCAGTAATACTTTTTTATCCAGAACTGCCAGACTGGCGGACAGACTAATTGCTGTCGTAGTCTTTCCTACTCCGCCTTTTTGATTTGCAAGTGCAATAACTTTTCCCATACCTAAACTGATTTTGTCATTGTCTAAAATTAATATAAATATATTAAAAACAAGACTTCCTTTAAAATCTTTAAAATAGTTCTTTTTTTAATACCTATAAAAAGGAACCATTCCGTCAACAGACAAAAATACTAAATTTTACAGGAGTATCAGATTTTAGAAGTTAAAAAATCAAAACGGATCAACATCAACCGAAATTATAAGACCCGAATTATTAGGCAAACTCTTAATACGGCTGATATCTTCCATAATCTCATTCTTTTTATTTTTCATGCTGCTATCCTTTTCAATCTTAACCCATATTTCCTTCCTAAACCAATTCTGAACCCTGCCAATCACAGGAGATTCAGGTCCCAGCACGCGACCATTAAACTGTTCCTTTAATAATACAGCCAAGGCAGAAGCTGCATATTCAGCTCGTTTATAGTCCCTGTGTCTTAATATTATTTTAACAAGCCTTGTATAAGGAGGATAATGAAATAATTTTCTCTCCTTCATCTGAATTAAAAACAGATAATCAAAATCGTTTTTCAACACATCAATAAGCACCGGATGTTCGGGCTGCGTAGTTTGTATAAACACCTTCCCGGGTTTATTTTTACGTCCTGCCCTACCACTAACCTGCGCCATTAACTGAAAAGATTTTTCATAAGAACGGAAATCCGGATAATTTAATATCTGATCAGCATCCAAAATTCCCACCACACTAACATTATCCAGATCCAGTCCGTTAGTAACCATCTGAGTACCTATAAGGATATCTGTCTGTCCGGTTTCAAGTTTATGAATAATATGTTCATAGCCTCGTTTTGCCCTCGTAGTATCAAGATCCATCCTTGCAATATGTGCCTCAGGGAATAATGCTTTAATATCCTCTTCTATCTTTTCTGTACCAAAGCCTCTCATCTTTAATTCTCCTGATCCGCATGACTCACATTTTAGGGGAACCGGTATAGTATAACCACAATAATGACATACAAGAGCAGACCTCTGCTTATGATAAGTAAGACTTACATCACAATGTTTACATTTAGGAATAGCACCACACGAAGAACACTGCAGATAAGGAGCAAAGCCACGACGGTTTTGAAAAAGGATTATCTGCTCCTTATTTTTAAGAGCCCTCACCATCTCATCATATAACTCAGGAGTAAGAACCGAATGCATTTGTTTTCGGTAAGTTGCACGGCGGATATCGGCAATTTTTATCTCAGGTAACTGTGTATCCCGATATCTCTTTTTTAACTCTACAAGACCATACTTTCCTATCTTGGCATTATAATAACTTTCAAAAGAAGGAGTAGCCGTTCCAAGCAAAACATTAGCATTATTATTCTTCCCCATAAAAACAGCCAGATCCCTGGCATTATAACGTGGAGCAGTATCAAACTGTTTATAGCTGTTCTCATGTTCCTCATCAACAATAATAAGCCCCAGATCTTTAAAAGGCAAAAACATAGAAGAACGGGTTCCCAGTATAATACGATAAGAACCTCTATTACCTTTCTTAATTTCCTGCCATATTTCCACGCGCTCAGCATCACTAAAGCCGGAATGATAAACGCCTACCTTATTCCCGAAAACCTTTTTAAGTCTTTGCGTAAGCTGAGTGGTAAGTCCAATCTCCGGAACTAAATACAAAACCTGACGTCCCCACCTTAATTCCTCCTCTATTAATTTAATATATATTTCCGTTTTCCCACTTGAAGTAACACCGTGAAGCAATACAGGTTTCTTTGTTAAAAACTGCTTCTTAATATCATCAAAAGACTGTTGCTGAAATTCATTAAGATCAATTCTATGATCTTCTTCTCTTTTTCTCAGATCAAGCCTTCCTGTCTCAACCTCCTCCATACGAAGCAATCCCTTTACAATAAGTGCCTTAAGAATTCCATCACTAAAACCACTTTGTACTAAAAGTTCTTTTTTGCTTATACATGTTTGTTTATTCTCATCCGAATAAATAGTCAGGGACAAAAAAAGCTGAAAAAGAGATAACTGTTTCTTTGCTCTTTTCAAAGAATCAAGAGCTTTTGTTATCTTTTCTTTTGTAAGAGACTGCTCTCCTAAAAACACAAACCAGCTTTTCTTTGGTGTAAACGGATCGAAAAGATTTTCTTCGATACTTATAACATTCTTTTTCAAAAGCATCTTTACAACCAAATACACCCGTTTACCTAAAACACGATTAAGTCTGTCGAGAGTTACCTGTCCTTCAATTTCCAGTAAATGGATAACCTCCTTCTCTTTTTCCAAAAAATCATCGGTTTCTTTAAAATCCGGATTCATTCTGATTTTAGTACGGCTCTCCATTTTCATAGCACCGGGTAAAGCCGTTTTATATACATCCCCTGGTGAGCAGCAATAATAATCTGCCATCCACTGCCATAATTTCAACTGTGAAATATTAACAACAGGCTCTTCATCAAGAACAGCATCAATATCTTTTATATCAAATTTTGCCAAATGAATCTCCTCATAAAGATGACAAATAATTCCAGAATAAATTTTGCGTACACCAAAATGTACAATCACCCTCATCCCAATCTCCACAGACGACCGAAACTGAGGAGGAATACTATAAGCGAAAACATCCCCAAAAGGAAGCGGCAATAAAATATCAGCATATTTGTTTATCATTTCGCAACAAACTTCTAAAAATTAAAGGAAGGATAAAAGAATATCTGCGATAAAATTATAAATTATTTCTTACTTTTATTGTAAACCAACATAAACACTATGAGATATCTTTTTTTTATGCTGCTACTGTTAATAATACCTTTTATTAACAGCTGTAAAGATGACGATTCATTCGAAAATGTAACAACAGAAACACAAGAAACAGTTACCGAAGAAACTAATAAAGATTCTTATACCACAGGAAAAATAAGGGTAAAATTTACAGAAGAACTTGCCCTTCAGGTTCAAACAACAATAAAATTATCTAAAAATAGCAACACCACCACAAAAACAGAAGTAAAATCTGTTGACAACGCACTATCATCTCTTAATGTAACCGGATTAAAAAGAACTTTACCATATTGTGGCAAATTTGAAAAGAGAACTCATGAAGCAGGACTGGACAGATGGTATGATATTACATTTGACAAATCAAAATCTCTTACCAAAGCCAATAATGATCTTAGTTTAATTGACGGAATAGATATAGTAGAATATATACCGATTGTTAAAATATCAGACAACACTAAAAATACTGTCCCACCATCCACGGCAACTAAAAATTATTCTAATATAGTCACAAACAAGAATAACGACATTTATCCATTCAACGATCCATATTCTGTATATCAATGGAATTATTATAATGATGGGGTAGATTATAATGGTGATCCCGATTCCAATATGGTGAAAGGTTGCGATATCAATGTGTTATCTGTATGGAAAAATTTCACAACCGGAAATAAAGATGTAATTGTAGCTGTAATAGACGAAGGTATAGACATAAACCATGAAGACTTAGCCGGTAATATATGGGAAAACTCTTCAGAATTAAATGGCATAACGGGCGTTGATGATGACAACAACGGCTATGTAGATGATATAAACGGATATAATTTTGTTAAGGATAAAGGGAATATAGTAGGTGACGATCACGGAACACATGTGGCAGGAACAATAGGTGCTGTAAACAACAATGGCATAGGCGTGTGCGGCATCGCAGGCGGAGATAAAGGAAAAGATATAAAAGGAGTCAGCCTTATGTCATGCGAAATTTTTGAGAATTATACCGACGATAATGGTGATACAAGTACATCACAAGGAAAGCCTATGGAAGCTATTAAATATGCTGCTGATAATGGTGCAGTAATAGCACAATGCAGCTGGGGATATACAGATCCAACAAGCAACTATATTGGACCTTATTACGAAAAAGTTATTGATTATTTTATTAAATATGCAGGCATCGATGAAAATGGAATACAGACAGGTCCAATGGAAGGCGGAGTTATAATATTTTCTGCAGGAAATGATGATAATATTTATGGTCCGCCCGGGTCATATGAACCTGCTAT
>JAENXA010000044.1 GCA_016649735.1 Prolixibacteraceae bacterium
TCTCTCGTTTTAAAACAAGAAAACCTATCATAGAGAGAGCCAGCAACAAATAGCCGCTATATGTAACAGGGATTCCCCATGGATCATGATTAACACTAAGCCACGAACCTTTTTTATCATCATCAAAAGAACTCTGGTAAAAACGATATCCCTCATATTTAAGTATATGATTCATTGATATTTCTGCATCTCTATATGTATTGTTCTTGAAAATAAGACTAACAAAGCTATGGTAATCCGATGCTGATTGTGTACCTGGATAATTCACTACCTGAAAACTATCAAGCCTCATTGTAAAAGGAAGAGATTTTTCAATTTCATTATGACCCTCAGAAACATAGCTGTTACATTGCGCTCCTTCTCTTATATGTATATAACCACGATCTCCATATTTGTGTGTAATAAAAGCACCTGTCAGTATTAAAATAAAAGAAAAATGTAAACAGGTAAGTATAAAGCGACGACGCCATAATTTACGCATTGAAAAAATTCCTATTCCCATAACACTTAACCATGCAAAAAGGCCAATAAACCATGGAGACGCATATATAAACTGATGAACAAACTGGCTCCCCGCTGATCGTTCCACAAAAGTAGCAACAACAAGAACTATTACAATAATAAGATATAATGATACTGTGATTATCTTCATTGAATATTTATTAATAAATAAAATCAGGAAAAATTCAGGATTTAGAATAAATAGGTGCAATCGCCATACATTCCATTTCTATAAGCCATTCAGGTCTGCATACCGGTGCATATAAAATAAGATAAGGTATACCTGAAAATTTTTTATCAAACATTTCTTTTACCACACGGTAATCTGATATATCACGCAGATAAACCGAAATTTGGGCAACATCATCAAAGGAAACTTCTGCCTCATTAAGTAATGATTCTACATTTTCCCACATTCTTAAAGTCTGCTTCCTGATATCCCCAACATTTAATACAAATCCATTTTTATCTATACTCGCTGTTCCTGAAATAAAAATATGTTTACGGTCAGAATAACTTACACATGTTCCCCTTTCAAAACGCACTCCATAAATATCAGCAGAACTAAGATATTCAGTAGCATAAAGATATTTAATCTGCTCTTTTTTAAGACCTTTTACAGCATATGAATCCATCAAAACACGATGATTATAATCTTTGTCGCATCCCTGTATTCCGGTACTTGCAATAGTATGTGTATCCCGGGTAAGATTTTCCTTATCAAAAATATCATTGCGTGCCTTAACAACCCCCGTGTAATTAAAATCTACATTCTGAACATAAAGCCAGGTTCTGATACAATTATCGGCAAGAGTACAGTTTTCTTTATTTAATTGTTTAATATAATTCTGGAAAATATGATACATTTCCTTCTCCGAATCTTCCGCATTATATGTATTTAAGACACTCCACAAATCTGTAGTATTCTTATGTTTAACCTGAAACAGATGACTTTCAAGCTTCTTTATTTCAACATCCGTCTGCAAATAAGCCCATACAGATATCTTACTTCCGTTAAGAGGCGGCTGTCCTACCACAGAGACAGCAAATTCAGATGATTTAAAATAACTATAAACCAACTCTGCCTGATTAACAGCATCACTAAGGAAAATACGAACAAAAACAGTTTTAGCCTCCGGCGTTTCATATTTTTTTAGCATATTAAAACTGCTAATTATATTTTCAAACTGATTTTCGAATGTAGTCTTCGTATTTACAGGCTTTATCATAAACATATATTCTGATGGTATACCTGCTTTTATAAATGATGATATCTGTATTTCTGTTGAGGTTTCCTTATTTAATATTTTCCTTGTTATCATTATTCTTTCTACTTCCTGTTATTTAATAATATTCAGACTAATAAAAATTCTATCATAAATAGTTTATAATATATTTATAATAATCCAAATTTATATTTTGACTATGATAATAATAAAAAAAACAAAAACCACGCCAGAATTCTGAAATTCAGAGAATGAATTCAAGTTTTTTTAATAATACCTAAAAATATCTGTTCTGACAATTCTAACCTATTTTATGATATGTTTTATTAAACATAAAGAATTACTTTTGTAAAATTAAATCAGTAATAGGATAAAATAAAAGATGGATAATACAGCTGAATTAAATGAAAAGCCAATAGGAAAGTTATTATTTATTTTTGTGTTTCATATGGGAATTCGGGGAGCAGCTATTGCAACCGTATGTTCAAAGATAATAGCCCTGATATGGCAAATACTTCAGATCAGAGATCTGGATGAAATAATTCATTTAGATGTTCGAAACAGCAGATTTGAAAAAGAAATAGTAAAAAATATTATAAATATTGGTATGCCCCAATTTATTTTGAATGCGGCAGCCTGTTTTGTTGCAATTTTAATAAACAAGGGTTTAATGCATTACGGTGGCGATTTTGCCACAGCAATTACCAGCTGTTGTTTTATTACCGGTACCTTTTTTGGGCTCTGAAAGGTGTATGGTATAGCGCACCGGTTGCAGATTTAGCTTCTGCTACTACTGCAACTATTTTATTATTGATTTATTTACCTAAATTAAAAACATTAAAGAAATGAATAAAAAATACACTGTAAATATCGGCCGTGAGCTTGGTTGCGGTGGATATAAAATCTCAAAAATACTTGCTGACAAATTAAATATAGAATGTTATGATAAACGTTTGATTACCATGACAGCAAAAAAAAGTGGATTAAGAAAAGAGTTACTGGAAAAGGTTGATGAAAACGATCAGAGCTTCTGGAGATGGTTTTCTTCTCCAGGGTCTATATTTTCTTTTGGAGATTGTTATGCTTCTCCAAATTACAGCATTTCTGATGTTTCTTTATTTGATATACAGAGTAATGTTATTAAAGAAATAGCCAGCAAGGAATCCTGTATCTTTTTGGGAAGATGTGCAGATTTTATATTAAGGCATAATACCAATAATATTAATATTTTTATTTATGCAGATGAAGATTTTAAACTTGAAGAAATAAAAAAAAGGCATAAAGGAGATTCAAAAAATCTGACTTCAGAAATGCATAGATCACAAAAAAAGAGAGCTGATTACTATACATTTTATACAGGACATACATGGGGCGATAAAGCCAATTATGATTTATGCATTAATTCGTCTTTATTAGGAATTGAAAATACAGCAGAATATCTGTATAAGTATATTCTGGATAGAATAAAAAACATGGAATAAACAAATCCTTTTCTGTTTTCATTGACTTTTGTCTACAATATGAAAAAATATAATTTCAATTTAAAAAAAACAACAGACGGTTCTTATACACTTTACAGTGATGAAATGCAGGAGTCATATCATTCGGTAAACGGAGCAGTACAGGAATCAAATTTTATTTTTATAGACAGAGCACTTGCCATAATTCCCGGTCAGAAAATATCAGTATTTGAAGCTGGCTTTGGCACAGGACTGAATGCTTTACTAACATATAATTTTGCTGTTGAGCATAAAAAATATATCACTTACAATTCCATTGAGGCATACCCGGTAAAGCCTGAACTATATAGCAAACTTGAATATTATAATTATTGTAACAACCTGAACAGTAATGATTTTATGTCTTTACATGAATGTGAATGGAACAGACCTGTAACCATTAAAGACAAAACTTTTATTCTGAATAAGATCAATTCTGATCTTACTTATTTTGCTTTCCCAAAAGAGCAGTATGACGTTGTCTTTTTTGATGCATTTTCTCCTGACAAACAACCTGAAATGTGGACAGAAAAATTATTCCAAAAAATATTTAAAAGTCTGGTAAACGGCGGTATATTAATTACCTATTGTGCAAAAGGGGAAGTACGCCGCAGAATGCAGAGAAGTGGTTTTACAGTTGAAAGGATTCCAGGTCCTCCTGGGAAAAGAGAAATTCTTCGCGCCACAAAAATGTTAACTTCCGGAAGTCAAATACATACTTTTGATAAACACTAAATTTACAAGAGAACCGTATCACAGTATTCATAAACTTTTCACCCTATAGAAAATAGTTCGTGCCAGGCGAACCCAAAAAAAGCACTTAAATCTATGATTTAAGTGCTTTAAAAGTGACTCAGCTGGGGTTCGAACCCAGGACCCCATCCTTAAAAGGGATGTGCTCTACCAACTGAGCTACTGAATCATCCTTTTTGATTGCTTTTTTGTTTAAAAGCGCTGCAAAGGTAATAACTCGGATTATATATGCAATATCTTTCCAGAAAAATTTATTATTTTTTTTTAAATCAGAATATATTAAAATAAAAAAAAGTTTGTACCAAACAATTATAAAAAAAGTCCGTAGTCAGACTACAGACTTTTTTTAGATTATTTAATTCATACATTCTTCAACACCTCAGCAAGATGCATATAGAATTTTTTAACAGAATCAATTTTAATACGTTCACTTGGTGAATGAACTTCCTTAATTGTAGGTCCGAAAGAGACCATATCCAAATCAGGATATTTTTCCAGAAAAAGTCCACATTCCAGTCCTGCATGAATAGAACGCACGACCGGATCCTTTTCAAATAAATTTTTATACGAATCAGATGCTACCTTTAAAACTTTACTCTCTGTATTTGGAGTCCATCCTGGATAACCATCTGAATGGATCACTTTAGCTCCTCCCAGCTCAAATACAGATTCAACCATCTCCGCAGCAAAATCCCTGCGGCTCTCAATTTCACTTCTCTGACTGGTAATTATCATATAATAATTATCACCTGAAGGATGAACTGAAGCCAAATTTGTTGAAGTTTCCACCATATTTTTCATACTGGAACTCATAGCTAAAACACCATGAGGTAAAGCATATAGAATAGAGAGTAATCTTTTCTGACTTTCAATAGTCAAAAACTTTTCAGGTAAATCAGCTGACTGATAATCCAATTGCAGATCAGGCTCTGTTATCTTGTATTCAAAAGCAAGATCTCCGGCAAACTGATTAAGTTCTGCGACTATAGGTTCCTTCATTTTATGGGGAACTATAATCTTAGCATAAGCTTCGCGTGCAATTGCATTTCTAAGATTTCCTCCTTCAATTACAGCTAACCTTGCTCCGTATTTTTTAGTAATACACCATAAATAACGTGTTAGTATTTTTATGGCATTACCTCTTTCTTTTTCAATATCATCACCTGAATGGCCACCTTTTAAACCTTTCACAAAGACCTCAATAGCAAAAGATTTTTCAGGAACATCTTCCATTTCCACGCTCACTTCTCCCTGAGTATCAAGACCACCGGCACATCCAATGTAAAGTACTCCTTCATCCTCAGAATCCAGATTTATCAAAGTTTTAGCCTTAAAAAAGCCCTGTTTTAAATTAACGGCTCCGTTAAGTCCTGTTTCCTCATCAACTGTAAACAAACATTCCAAAGGACCGTGTTTAACATTAGGATCTGTTGCTATTGCCATCTGAGCCGCTATTCCTATTCCATTATCAGCTCCAAGAGTAGTATCTTCAGCCCTAACCCAATCTCCATCAATTACCGGAGCAATAGCATCATTATCAAAATCGAACACTTTGTCTCCTTTTTTATCACAAACCATATCCATATGAGCCTGCATAACAACGGGAGTAAGATTTTCCATTCCTTTTGTGGCAGGTAAAACAAAAAGTACGTTACCTATTTCATCTGTTTTTGATTCTATTTTATGTTCTTTAGCAAAATTTAGCAAAAAACTTCTAATTTTTGATTCCTTTTTAGAAGGACGCGAAACCTGACAAATATCCTCAAAATACTGCCATATTAATGAAGGTTGCAGTTTATTTAATTTTCTCATGATATATATTTTAAAAGTTTATTATTCTCCTAATGCTAAATTACTAAAGTTATAAAAAACAGTATCAGACAGATTATATAATTTCTCTTATCCCTTTAATCCTAATTATTAGAATTCCCATTTTCTCATTTCATCCACCGTCTCTAAACTGGTGTAATCTACTTTTACAGGAACAATAGTAATTTTCTGATTTTCCAGGACACAGAGATCTGTTCCTGAAACATCCGGTTCCTCATTTATAAAAGTGCCTCCCAGCCAATAATAATCATGATTATAAGGATCCTTATGCTTTTCAAATTCTTCTTCCCAGTGCCCTTTTGTCTGACGACAAATTTCAACCCCTTTTATTTCGCCTGAAGGGATATTTACATTAAGACATACTCTCTCAGGTAATCCTTTTTCCACGACTTTCTGAAAAATCCTTGCCACCCAAACCTTTGATTTTGAAAAATCCGCATCTGCATCAAAATCACATAATGAAAATCCTATAGAAACAACACCATGAAGACATCCTTCCATTGTTGCTCCCATAGTACCTGAATATACTATATTGGTACCTGAATTAGGACCATGATTTATACCGATAACAACATAGTCGGGTCTTTCTCCGAAAAGGTTAAATCCTGCCTTTACACAATCTGCCGGAGTTCCGGTACATTTATATGATTCATAATTATCATTTTTTTCAACCTCCGATACGCGAATCGGATTTTCCAAAGTAACAGCAGCAGACATTCCGGACATCGCCCTTTCAGGAGCAACCACCAGAACTTTACCGAAAAGGCACATCACATCAATAAGTTCCCTCAATCCTTTGGCATAAATTCCATCGTCATTTGTTATTAAAATAAGCGGTCTCTCTTCTTTCATATTCTCTTGCCTTTTTATTTGACAAGATACCTATTATTCTGATTTTTCTTAATTCAAACATGAATAGACATAAGATTCTTAAACAAAAGTTTACCGGAAAAACTCTTTTTACAGCATTAATTAACATTTACAAAGATGATTCTATCTTTTCCTTAGGATTTTATTATTTTTGTGACGGATATTATGTATAATAAAAACACATACTGCCTTTTTATTATACATAAGAATGGTATTTTTTATTTATAAATGATTGATACATATCAATGAAAATAGAAGAGCTATACAGCATTTTCGTAAAACATCCTGAGGTTTCGACAGACAGCCGGAAAATTTCAGAAGGATGTTTATTTTTTGCTATTAAGGGAGAGAACTTTAACGGAAATCTGTTTGCAAATAAAGCAATCGAAAAAGGGGCTTCCTATGCAATCGTAGATGAAGCAAGGGATATAGATGAAAGAATAATAATTGTTGATGATGTTCTTAAATGTTTGCAGGATATTGCCTGCTATCATCGTCATCAGTTAAAGACCAAAATTCTGGCTATTACCGGCACAAATGGCAAAACAACAACAAAAGAACTTATTTACGCTGTTTTATCGCAAAAATATAATATTACCTGCACCTTCAAAAATCTAAACAATCATATAGGTGTCCCTTTGTCTCTTTTACGTCTTACAACGAAAACCCAAATCGGGATAATAGAAATGGGAGCCAGTCATCCCGGAGAAATTGCAGATTTATGCAAAATTGTTGATCCCGATCTGGGACTTATAACTAATGTAGGTAAAGCTCATCTCGCAGGTTTCAAATCACTCGAAGGAGTGATTAAAACCAAAGCTGCACTTTATGATTTTCTCCGTCAAAAAGGAGGAAAATGTTTCATAAACATAGACAATCCTCTTTTGCTGAAACAAGCCAGTGATCTTGATCAGATAACTTATGGTAAATCAGAAAAGGCACAGCTCACCGGTATTCCTGTAAAAGGAAAATATTTTTTAACAGTAAATATTTTATTCCCAAAAGGACGGCTCGACATCCATTCAAACCTTATTGGTTTTTATAATTTTGAGAACATACTGGCTGCTGCCCGTGTAGGAATTTATTTCGGAGTTGATCCTTTAGATATAGCAAAAGCCGTAAAAAACTACAAACCTGACAATAACCGTTCCCAGTTAATTAAAATACGCTCCAATAAAATTGTCATGGATGCTTATAATGCCAATCCAACAAGTATGAAAGCCTCTATCGAAAATTTTTCAGACATAGACCATCCTCATAAATCTATAATATTAGGAGACATGATGGAATTAGGGGAACAATCAGAAAAGGAACATCAAAAAATTGTAGACTTTGTACAAACAAAAGATTTTGCGGATATTTATCTTGTAGGCTCTTTTTTTGCAAAAACAAATACAAAAACAAATACAGATAAAAAGATCAGAAAATTTTCCTCATCAGATCTTCTTTCCGAATATTTAAAAAAAGCTGAACATGCTGAAGAAAAACTTATTCTCATAAAAGGATCCAGAGGAATAAAACTGGAAAAAATTTTAAAATTCATATAATATATTCACCGGAATTGGAAAACAGATTAATGATAAAATTCTTAAAGAACCCTGTATTCTCTATGGTATCGGAAGAAGCCGATAAAATTAACCAGCCATGTTTTGTAATAGGCGGCTTTGTCAGAGATTTGTTTTTAAAAAGAAAATCCAATGACATAGACATTGTAACACTGGGTAGCGGCATAAGTCTGGCGAAAAAAATAGCCAAAAGAATAGGACCAAACTGCAATGTAAGTGTATTTAAAAATTTCGGTACAGCAATGATCCAATATCAGGGAATGGAACTCGAATTTGTAGGTGCCAGAAAAGAATCTTATAGTCACGATTCAAGAAATCCGGTTGTTGAAGGCGGTACACTTGAAGATGATCAGATTAGACGTGATTTTACCATAAATGCTATTGCTATCTGCCTAAACAAAGAAGGTTTCGGAAATATGACCGATCCTTTTAACGGTATACAGGACATACAGGATTGTACAATAAGAACACCAAGAGATCCGGACACAACCTTCTCTGATGATCCCCTCAGAATGATGCGGGCAATTCGTTTTGCAAGTCAGCTTAACTTCACAATTGAAAAAGAAACATTTTCTGCAATAAACAGAAACAAAGAACGAATTAAAATAATATCAGGAGAACGAATCATAGAAGAAACAAATAAAATTCTTCTTTCAACAAAGCCTTCCATAGGATTCAAATTACTTGAAAAGGCAGGACTTCTAAAAATTATATTCCCTGAATTACAACAATTAAAGGGTGTTGAAAAAATCAACGGTATCGGGCATAAAGACAATTTTGACCATACCCTGAAAGTTCTGGACAATATATGTGCTAACACAAACGATCTATGGCTAAGATGGTCTGCATTACTACATGATATAGGCAAACCCAAAACGAAAAAATTTGTTTCTGGTACAGGATGGACTTTTTATGCACATAATTTTGTCGGTGGTAAAATGATACCAGGAATATTTCGCCGCATGAAACTTCCCTTAAACGATAAAATGAAATTTGTTCAAAAAATGGTATTGCTTCATATGCGGCCAATTATACTCTCAGAAGAAGAAATTACAGATTCTGCCCTACGCAGATTACTATATGAAGCAGGAGATGATATAGACAATTTAATGACTCTGTGCGAAGCCGATATTACATCCAGTAACAAAAAAAAGGCTGAAAAATATTTCCATAACTTTCAGCTGGTACGCAGCCGTTTAAAAAATCTTGAAGAACGCGATCAGATTCGTAATTTTCAGCCTCCTGTTTCCGGAGAACTTATAATGAAAACATTTGGACTGGCACCATGCAGGGAAGTAGGTATAATCAAAAGCGCAATTAAAGATGCTATTTTAGATGGGAAAATAAGAAACGACAAACAGGAAGCTATAGCTTTCATGTATGAAGAAGCAAAGAAAATGGGACTAAAAAAAATAAACCAGATAAAAGATTAATAACAATCATGTTACTATAAATTCAATACTTCAATATTTAAACTACTGGAGTAAAATACCTAAAGAAAAACTTTATTTACATATAGACAAACCATATTATTCTGCAGGTGAA
>JAENXA010000191.1 GCA_016649735.1 Prolixibacteraceae bacterium
ACACTCTGACTGGCATCTTTAACATAAATAACAGGATGATGATATTCAGGAGCGATTTTTACTGCTGTATGTATTTTCGAAGTTGTAGCTCCACCTATAAGCAAAGGAATAGTAAAACCCTGACGCTCCATTTCGGAGGCTACTTTTACCATTACCTCCAAAGAAGGAGTAATCAATCCACTTATACCAATAATATCAACTTTTTCACGCCTTGCCGTTTCAAGTATTTTTTCGGTCGGTACCATCACTCCAAGGTCTACAATTTCATAATTATTGCAATTTAAAACTACACCTACAATATTTTTACCTATATCATGAACATCTCCTTTAACAGTAGCAAGAAGAATTTTTTTGCGCTTCCACTGCGTATCCTTATGCTCTCTCTTTTTCTCTTCTTCAATATATGGAGTAAGATAAGATACTGCATTTTTCATAACCCTGGCAGACTTAATTACCTGTGGAAGAAACATCTTTCCTGAACCAAACAATTTGCCCACAGTATTCATTCCATCCATTAAAGGTCCTTCAATAATCTTTAAAAGCGGATGATACAATGGAAGTGCTTCTTTTAAATCTTCTTCTATAAAATCAGGAATACCCTTTATTAAAGCATGCTCAATTCTTTTCTCAAGAATCAATTCTCTCCATTCATTCTTCTTTACCGTTTTCCCTTCATGTTCTGTCAGTGTCGAAGAAAATTCCAGTAATCTCTCTGTTGCATCCGCACGACGATTTAATACCAAATCTTCTGTATATCTTAATAAATCCTTAGGAATTTCATCATAGATCTGCAACATTCCCGGATTAACTATACCCATATCAAGTCCTGCACGAATAGCATGAAAAAGGAATACAGAATGAATTGCCTCGCGTATAACATTGTTTCCCCTGAAAGAGAATGACACATTGCTTATTCCACCGCTTGTTTTAGCCAGTGGCAGATTCTTTTTTATCCATCGTACGGCTTCAATAAAGTCTACTGCATAATTATTATGCTCCTCAAGTCCCGTACCTATTGATAATACGTTGGGATCAAAAATTATATCCTCAGGCGGGAATCCTGCTTTTTTTGTAAGCAAAGAATATGCCCTTTTGCAAATTTCAATTCTTCTTTCCAAAGTACCGGCCTGTCCTTTTTCATCAAATGCCATAACTACAGCCAGAGCACCATAATGTCTGATTTTTTTGGCATGATCAAGAAAAATTTCTTCTCCTTCTTTAAGACTTATAGAATTAACAATTGATTTTCCCTGAAGACATTTTAATCCGGCCTCAATAACTTCCCATTTCGATGAATCTACCATCACCGGTAATCTTGATATATCCGGATCAGACATCAGCATATTCAAAAAATGAGTCATCTCCTTTACCGAATCAATCATCGCATCATCCAGGTTAACATCTATTATCTGAGCTCCGTTTTCCACCTGCGAACGGGCTATTGCAAGTGCTTCTTCTTCTTTGTGCTCCCTGATAAGACGTGCAAATTTCCGGGAACCTGCTACATTACACCTTTCACCTATATTCACAAAATTTTTATCAGATGTAATAGTAAGAGATTCCAGACCACTTAAATGTGTTTCTCTGTCTTTTTTTACCGGAACATGAGGTTTTGCTTTAGAGGCCATCTCTGCAAAAAGACGGATATGTTCAGGAGTTGTCCCGCAACATCCTCCGATAATGTTCAAAAGATTATTATTTAAAAATTCCTTAACAACAGAGGCCATTTCTTCCGGAGTCTCGTCATATTCACCAAACTGATTTGGCATACCGGCATTTGGATAGGCGCTAACAAAAAACGGAGACTTAGCTGATAATTCCTCGAGATAAGGGCGCATTCCGGAGGCACCCATCGAGCAATTTAAGCCCAAAGAAAGCAAATCACCATGCTCCATGGAATACATAAAGGATTCCAGCATCTGACCTGATAACGTTCGTCCACTTGCATCAGTTATAGTCCCGGAAATCATTACAGGTATACGTACTCCTCTTTTATCAAATTCTTCTTCAATGCTATATATAGCAGCTTTTGCATTTAGAGTATCAAAAATAGTCTCTATTAAAAGTAAATCCACTCCTCCATCCATAAGACCTCTTATCTGTTCACTGTAAGCATCTTTCATCTGATCAAAGGTAACAGCACGGTATCCCGGATCATTAGCATCCGGAGATATGGAAAGAGTTTTACTGGTAGGACCGATTGAACCAGCTACATATCTAAATTTTTCAGGAGTTTTTAAGGTATATTTATCGGCTGATTTTCGGGCAAGTATTGCAGATTCTTTATTTATTCTGTAAACCCATTTTTCGGTATGATAATCACTCTGCGAAATCCGGTTACCATTAAATGTATTTGTTTCAATAATATCTGCTCCTGCCTCAAGATATTGTTCATGGATTTCTTTTATAATATCGGGACGCGATAGTGAAAGCAGATCATTATTCCCTGAGAGTTCATTTTTAATGGAAGAAAACTCATCTATACGAAAATCCTTTTCGGTAAGTCTACACTTCTGAATCATTGTTCCCATGGCTCCGTCAAGCACAAGCACTCTTTTTTTCAGTTCTTTTCTTATATCTGCAGTTTTTCTTACCATTTTAACTTACGTATTTCGAGTTTTCCATCTTGTCAAAGGAAATAAACAATTCATCCCTTAACTTTACAAAGATAGTATATTTTAAAAATAGATAAAGTACACTTTTCCCATTCTGTTACCATTGAACTGCTTTTATCTTTTTCATATATAGTCAAAAGAATAAAAACTGTTATATTTGTATAGAATATATATTTGTAGTAAATACGTAAAATTTTAAAGTCATGGAATACAGAATTGAAATTGATACTTTAGGTGAAGTAAAAGTCCCGTCAGACAAATACTGGGGACCCCAAACACAACGTTCTCATATTAATTTTCCGATAGGGCCGGAAGCCTCTATGCCAATTGAAATTATTCATGCTTTTGGATATTTAAAAAAAGCTGCAGCCATTACAAATTGTAATCTTGGAGTTCTTTCTGAAGAAAAAAAAGACCTCATCAGCAAGGCATGCGACGAAATCATTGCAGGAAAATTAGATGACCAGTTTCCTTTAGTAGTATGGCAAACCGGATCCGGAACTCAGTCAAATATGAATGCTAATGAAGTAATTGCAAATAGAGCTCATGTACTTGCAGGAAATAAACTGGGAGTAGGGAAAAGACTTATTCATCCAAATGATGATGTAAACAAATCACAGTCTTCAAATGATACATTTCCTACTGCTATGCATATTGCAGCTTATCACAAACTAATCAGTCATACTATTCCGTGCATTGAACTTCTTCGCGATACATTACAAAAGAAATC
>JAENXA010000013.1 GCA_016649735.1 Prolixibacteraceae bacterium
ACTGGTATTAGATAGATTAACACTTTAAATTATATTTATCATAGAATATAAAAATAAAAAATGACTCTATTTAAAAATAAAATATTTAAAAAATCATATTATTCGGTCAGCAGGATAAAAAAGCCTATTGTTATAATCCTTATGGTCATATTTACAGGAATAACATTTAGCAGCTATTCAACGAATCAATATTTGCCAACAGATACAGTCAAAACATCAAAAGGCAATTTAGAAATTCAGGTCATAGGACATTGTTTTTTTCATTTCCGTTTTAATAAGATAAATATATATGTAGATCCCCTTTCTAATTTAGCAGACATATCTCAAATGCCAAAAGCAGATATTATTCTGATTACTCATAATCATCGGGATCACTTAAACATAAATGCCATAACAACGTTATCTAAACCAGATACAAAAATCTTTATCTCTAAATCATGCATTTCAAAAATTAATTTAGGTCAGGTTCTTAAAAATAATACACAAGTCACTATTGACGATATATATATAAAAGCAGTGCCTGCCTATAACACGGTTCATCTCCGTCCTGACAACATACCTTTTCATCCAAAAGGCGCAGGAAATGGTTATTTTATGGTCTTTGGAGATAAAACTGTTTATATTTCGGGAGATACAGAGTACATTGACGAAATGCGCTTTTTCATGAAACCTGATGTCGTATTTATGACAGTAATGATGCCATTCACTATGGACGAAGATATGTGCATAAAATCAATAAAAAAGCTAACACCTAAAATATTATACCTGCTTAGCTATAATATAGATAAAGAATCATTAAAAGCCGGAATTCTTGAAGCACTGCCAAAAGTATCGCTAAGAGTACCGTACTAAATATTTGTCATTATATAAAAGGCACTAAAACATCAACTGGAAAAGAAGAAAAACTTCTTAAAATTATAAAAAACAGGTTATATACTCCAAATAATTATTTTACTCTTTGTAAATTGCGGGCTATGAAAATAAAAATTTCTATAATATTACTTCTTATTGTAAATATGACATATGGTCAGCTCAATATCAACAACTACATCATGGTTGGAGAGACACGAATAGAAGTAGGGAATTACGTAGGAGCCATTGAGAATTTCAATATTGTCATAAAATTCAGACCTCAGTTACCTGAACCTTATTTTTTCAGAGGTCTGGCAAAACATCAACTTGAAGATTACAGAGGTGCCATCGATGATTATAATAAAGCCATAGAAATTAAGCCATATTACCCATCAGCCTATATAAATCGTGGTCTTGCATATCTTCAATTACATAATTATAAAAATGCTATTTCCAATTATGAAAAAGCACTGGAATTTTCACCACATAATGCAGGAATTTATAATAATTTAGGTATAGCTAAGCTTTCTATGAAAAAGATTGACGATGCTATAAAGGATTATGATAAAGCTCTTGAAATTAAACCTAATTTCGTTAATGCATTAATTAACAGAAGTAATGCCTATATAGTAAAGGGGGATCTAACTAAGGGTATTTACAACCTGAATAAGGCAATTGTTATTCGCCCTCATTATGCCTCCGCCTATTTATTAAGAGGACTTGCAAGATTTCAGATGGATGATTATGCTTCTGCATTAAGAGATTTTGATCAAACTATACGTTTTGATCCAAAAAATGCTTATGCATATAATAACAGAGGAATCGTAAAACAGAAGCTCGAAGACTACTCTGGAGCTATTATGGATTATGATCTGGCTCTTCGGCTAAATCCAACAATGGCCAACGCATACTTCAACAGGGGAATTGCCAGAGAAGTTCTTAAAAGACCCGGATATGAGCAAGATTACCAGATTGCAGCCAGACTTAATCCACATCTGGATATGCAAAAACGAAGAGAAGCCGACCAACAACAATATTTTGCACAAAATCAGTCTGCATCTTCAGGCAACGGAGGACATCAGGATAGCATACAAAACAGCAAAAATCAAAAACTCAAGCAGGAAGAAAAGGAAAAAAAGGAACGTCGTTTTCGTCTTGCTTTAGCTGATACAAGAAACATACCTGGAATAAATGACGAAGAATATGACAATGGTCTTGTTCAGAATAAAGATGTTATTATCGAATTACAGAATATATTTATGCTCTCATATACTGAAAAAAATCAGAGAGATTACTCCAGCTTTCAATATTATAATAGAACTATTGAATCTATAAATCAATATAACGACTACTCACCTACTTTAATTATAACGGATAAAATAATAGATAAGATTTCAGAAATCTATGAGAATAATATATCTTATTTCAACGACAAAATTAAAAAAGAAAAAAATTCCAAAAACTTATTATGCAGAGGTATATTTAAATTTTTGAATAGCGATCTTAACGGAACAATAGATGATTTAAACGAAAGCATAGAACTAAACAATAAAGAGGTTCTTGCATATTTCAGCAGAGGAAATTGCAGAACGAAAATGGTAGAATTACTCGAATCGGTTCCTGACTATTCCCGGAATATTAAAGTTCCTATTGGTCAGTCTCAATCTTCAGTATATTCTGATGAGACAAAACCACATTCTTCTGAATACAATAAAATACTGAAAGACTATCAGACCTGTATTGACATAGACCCGACATTCCCATTCTCATACTACAATCAGGCATATATTTATTGTAAACTGGATCGGTATAAAGATGCCATTTCCAGTCTTGACAAAGCTATTAAATTACGTTCTGATTTTGCAGAAGCGTATTACAACAGAGGTCTTACAAAAATTTATTTAGACGATATAAAAGGAGGAGCTCTTGATCTAAGTAAAGCAGGTGAACTGGGGATTCAGGAAGCATACAATGTAATAAAAAGATATTGTAACTAATTTTTCCCTAAAAATCTTTTTTTAAAAGACGGAACCAGAACAGTTAAATTTGTTTATCAATGAATATATATCCTTTAGCAGAAAGATTACGGCCTAAGACACTTGATGACTATATCGGACAAAAGCAACTTGTAGGAAAAGATGCTGTACTTCGCCGAATGATAGAATCGGGTAATCTTTCATCGATAATTTTATGGGGCCCACCCGGAGTTGGAAAAACAACTCTGGCAAAAATCATTGCGAATACGCTAAACCGTCCATTTTATATTCTTAGTGCAGTAAGTTCAGGAGTAAAAGATGTAAGAGAGATTATTGAAAAAGCAAAAAAACAGCAATTTTTCAACCATCCCAATCCCATCCTGTTTATTGATGAAATTCATCGTTTCAGCAAATCACAGCAGGATTCTCTTTTAGGAGCTGTGGAAGAAGGAGTTGTAATACTTATAGGAGCTACCACAGAAAATCCGTCATTCGAAGTGATCTCTCCCCTGCTCTCACGGTGTCAGGTTTATATTCTTAAAAGTCTTGAGAAAGAAGATCTCCTTCTGATTTTAAATCACGCCATAAAAAATGACATTGATTTAAAGAAAAAAAATATTATAATAAAAGAAGATAAAGCCATACTTAGGTACTGTGGAGGAGATGCCAGAAAATTATTAAACATTCTGGAACTGGTTGTAAACGCAGAAAATAAAGACGATATAGAAATTACCGATGACAAAGTTACACGCTGTTTACAAAGCGAACCTGCCGTATATGACAAAAACGGAGAAATGCATTATGACATTATCTCAGCTTTTATTAAAAGCATAAGAGGAAGTGATCCTGATGGTGCTATTTACTGGCTGGCAAGAATGATTGAAGGAGGAGAAGACTTAAAATTCATTGCCCGCCGTCTGGTTATCGTATCAAGTGAGGATATTGGTCTTGCCAATCCCAATGCTCTTCTACTGGCACAAAGCACCTTTGATGCAGTTCGTCAGATCGGTTATCCCGAATCCAGAATAATACTTTCGGAATGTACTATTTATCTGGCCTCCTCACCAAAAAGCAACTCAGCATATAAGGCAATTAATGATGCCATAGCACTGGTAAAACAAAAAGGTAATATGCCCGTACCTTTACATCTTCGTAATGCACCCACAAAACTTATGGCAGATCTTGGATACGGCAAAGATTACAAATATGCCCATGATTATAAAGGGAACTTCGTGGAACAACAATTTCTTCCTTCTGAAATAAAAGGCAAAAGATTTTATTATCCACAAGAGAACAACTCCGAAAAAAAGATACTAAGCCGTTTAAAAACATGGTGGGGAAAAAGATTTTAAATCAAAGATTTAAAATCTCAAATAGCGTCATAGCCCGAACTTTTTAATTCATAACTCATTTTACACCGTAAACATTTCCGTTGCATCATGCCGGGAAGTAAGACATATATGATATTTACCTTGTAATAATTTGAATCTTGAGATAGCTGTTTCGGGTGTATTATTTTCTCCTGATAAATGACTCAGCAGAATTAATTTCAAATTTTTCCCACCAAAAGTTTCTGCAAGAGAATAAGCCTGAAGATTAGACAGATGACCATGTCCCGAAAGAATTCTTTCTTTCAGAAAATATGGGTAACTCCCCTCTCTCAACATTTTTTCTTCATAATTCGACTCAAGAAATACAGCATTACATAACGAAAATTCATGTTGTACCGATTCTTCGAGAGTTCCGATATCAGTCATAACACCTATTTGTTTTCCATGACATTCAACTCTAAAAGAGCAAGCTTCAACAGCATCATGTAATTTCAAAAAAGGAAAAACTTTAAATGATCCTATATTAAAATATTCGCCAGGTTCAAACCAGCGTACCTTTTCAGGTCTGTTTTTTTTATGTATGGCCAGAAAAGTTTTCTTTGTTATATAAGCCGGAATCTGCAACTGATTACTAAGCACTCTGATACCACGACAATGATCACTGTGTTCATGGGTAACTAAAATAGCTTTTATCGTTGAAGTGTTTATTTCACGACTTTCAAGGCGCAAACGAAGCTGTCTTGCCGACAATCCCGCATCAACAAGAATTGCTTCAGATTCATCTCCTATATAATAACAATTTCCATTACTTCCGGAAGCTATTGCACAAATATTCAAAATTTAATCCTTTCTTTTTCAATATAATCTGCAATTAAAACGCAAACTATTTTTTCAACTTTACTGTTTTTTTTACTTTCATAAGGAGTTCTTCCAACTTAATATCATTGCCTTTTATTATGCATTGTGATTTTTCGTAATAAGGTCTTCTTTTCTTCATCATAACATGAACAAAGGACCTAATTTCTTCAGAAGATTTCCCATCTATAAGAGGACGATCCTGTTTCGACTTTTTTAATCGGGAAACAATCTCCTCTTCTCCCACATCCAGAAAAAAGCATATGCCATTATTTTTCATAATATCCATGTTATCATAAAAACAAGGAGCACCTCCCCCAACAGCTATAACAACATTTTCAAAAAAGCTGACCTCCTTTAAACAAATACTTTCTTTTTCGCGAAATCCCATCTCTCCTGATTCCTTAAATATTTCAGGGATAGTCTTTCGATATCTGGTTTCAATAAACCGGTCCAGATCTATAAAAGAAACGCCTAAACAATCTGAAAGTTCTCTTCCCAGCGAAGATTTCCCGCATCCCATATATCCGACTATAAAAATCCTCATATTAAAATAAATCCATTTGATCTCCATCTTTAGGTTCTTCCTTTGAAGGACGCTTAACTTCAAAAGGAAAATCTTCTTTTTCATCCATACCCTCATTTTCAGAAGTCTCCATAGATTTCTGATTTTCTTCAGACTCCGGTTCCATCTCCTTTTCGTCTTCAATAACCGGTTTCAGCTCTTTTATCTTATCCACATCATAGGTAGACAATCGTTTACCTTTTGCCTTAAAAGACTTAACTCCTATAAAATCAAAAACATCTATAATCTCATTTTCACGATAAGAAGTATTACCACCATACTTAATTTCAAAACGTGGATAGGTATGCCACGTCAGACTAATTAGTTTATTCTGTTCTGAATCCACTATAAAACAGAATCTCTTCCCCTCACTACCTTCAATTGCAAATCTTTTTACATAATAGTAATTACTTTTTGCATCAAAATATACCGCCGAAAATACTTTCCCTCTTTTAAATTTTTGTATGGAAAATATATCTTTATCAAAATGATTTGATAAATCAAAATTATAAAGTTGATATTCTCCGTTTTTGTATATAACTAAAATCTCGTCTTCTCCCTGAAATTCTCCAAGAAATTCGCCTCTTTTGTCAGAATTAATACGTAATACATCCTTATCAAACCATATTTTCCTTCCTCCCAGAGTTGAAAACCCTTTTTCTTTAAGCAAAATACGATGTGCTTCATTCTTTGTAAGAATGTTACCCATTGATTTACGTCCTTTAATGGCAAGAATTCCAAAATCAAATTCAAAACTTAGCTTTTTTAAACGTGGACGAGGTTTCAGAACAATCTTAAGCATTTCAGCCTCTCCGTTAGGATTTGCACTGAAATAATAGATTTTTGATCCGGAAGTCCCTTTAGTAAGGCAGTATTCCTTGTCTCGCGTCATACCGGTAACAGAAAATCTTTTTGCATAAAAAACACCAGTCTTTCCATCCCTGTATACTACATTATAAATAGTACGCTTATCATTTTTCTTAAAAACAGCAAGATACTGGATTTTTTGTCCAATAAAAGCCTTATCAGAAACCTTTGTAATAAAATAGGTACCATCTTTTCTAAATACTATAATATCATCAATATCAGAGCAATCACAGATATATTCATCTTTTTTAAGTGAAGTTCCAATAAACCCCTCCTCACGATCAAAATATAATTTTTCATTAGCAACGGCAACCTTAGTAGCTATAATATTTTCGAAACTACGCAATTCTGTTTTACGTTCCTTGCCTTTTCCGTATTTTGTTTTAATCCTTTTAAAATAAGCAATGGCATAATCAGTAATATGTTCAATATCATAATCAACCAGCTTCATTTCTTCTTTGATAGATTTAATAAGATTATCGGCCTTATCAGAATTAAACTTTAATATTCTGGCCATCTTAATTTCCATCAGTTTCTGAAGATCCTCCCTTATTATCTTTCTAACAAACTGAGGTTTCCATGGTTCCAGCCTTTCATCTATATGTTTTATGGCAGATGTCATATTCTCCGCTTCTTCAAATTCCTTATCCTTATATATCCTCTCTTCTATAAAAATTTTCTCAAGAGAAACAGATAACAAAGACTCCTGCAATTCACCTCTCCTGATCAAAAGTTCCTGATTCAATAATACAACCGTCTGTCTTGTATTACATTTTAAAATATCACTTACTCCTATAAATTCCGGTTTATCCTCAGTTATCACACAGGCATTTGGTGAAACAGATATTTCACAGTCAGTAAAAGCAAACAGGGCATCTATCATTGTATCTGATGAAATACCGGCAGGCAGATGAATAAGGATTTCTACTCTATCAGAAGTATTATCATCAATTTTTTTAATTTTGATTTTATTCTTCTCATTAGCCTTTAAAATTGATTCAATCAGAGTATCTGTAGTCTTGCCAAAAGGAAGTTCGGTAATCACAAGTGTACGATTGTCCATTTTTTCAATCTTAGCCCTTATTTTCACCACTCCACCACGACCTCCGTCGTTATATTTTGATATATCAAGAGCTCCCCCGGTAGGAAAATCCGGAAATAGTTCAAAAGGTTCACCTTTTAAACATAATATGGAAGCATCAATTAATTCGTTAAAATTATGAGGCAGAATCTTTGAATTAAGTCCTACTGCAATTCCCTCTACTCCCTGAGCCAGCAATAATGGAAATTTTATTGGAAGAGTAGTAGGTTCTCTGTGTCTTCCGTCATACGAAAGCTGCCAATTAGTAGTTTTAGGATTAAAAACAACATCAAGAGCAAACTTCGAGAGTCGTGCCTCAATATAACGCGAAGCTGCTGCACGATCACCGGTAAGTATATTTCCCCAGTTTCCCTGAGTATCTATAAGCAAATTTTTTTGTCCCAGCTGTACTAAAGCATCACCTATAGATGCATCTCCGTGAGGATGATACATCATGGTCTGGCCTATAATGTTGGCAACTTTATTATATCTACCGTCATCCATCTCCCTCATAGCATGAAGGATACGACGCTGAACGGGCTTTAATCCATCATTGATATACGGAACTGCCCTTTCTAAAATCACATATGAAGCATAATCAAGAAACCAGTTTTTATACATCCCCGATAAGTAGGTAATCTTATCATCAGAAGAGTCTCCTGAATCTCCTGAGTCTCCCAAGTATCCTAAGTCTCCTGAATCTCCTGAGTCTCCTGAATTTTCTTCAAGTTCCTCTAAATTGTTATTATTTTCCTCGTCGATCACTGTTTCCTTATTTTATTATAATTCATCTTCATCTATCTGCAAATTACTGATAATGAACTCCTGTCGCTGAGGTGTATTTTTCCCCATATAAAAATTAAGAATCTGTGAAACAGATTCATGTTTTTTGAGCTGTACCGGATCCAGACGGATTCCTTCATTAATAAAACTTTTGAACTCATCAGGCGAAATTTCACCCAATCCTTTAAACCGGGTAATTTCTGCTCCTTTCCCAATTTCCTTTATAGCCGACAAACGCTCTGTATCTGAATAACAATAAAATGTTTTCTTCTTATTACGAACTCTAAACAAAGGAGTCTGCAAAATATATACATACCCCTTTTTAATCAGTTCAGGAAAAAACTGAAGGAAAAAAGTGATAAGCAGCAAACGTATATGCATTCCGTCAACATCAGCATCAGTAGCAATAATAATCTTATTGTACCTTAAATCGTCCATATTGTCTTCAATATTCAACGCCGCCTGAAGCAAATTAAATTCTTCATTCTCATAAACCACCTTTTTTGTAAGCCCGTATGAATTCAGAGGTTTACCCCTAAGACTGAAAACTGCCTGGGTATTTGCATCCCTTGCCGTTGTGATAGAGCCGCTGGCCGAATCTCCCTCAGTAATAAAAATACTGGATTCTTCAGTGCGGGGATCATCTTTTGCATCATTCAGATGGAAACGGCAATCCCTTAATTTACGGTTGTTTAAATTTGATTTTTTTGCTTTCTGCTTAGCTATTTTTTTAATACCGAAAATAACCTTTCGCTCCTTCTCCGAGTCCTGAATTCTTTTGAGCATTATCTCGGCAACATCCTGGTTTTTATGTAGATAATTATCCAGTTCCTTCTGAACGAAATTCATTACAAAATTTCTTACAGAAGGTCCGTCAGGCCCTATATCCTTGGAACCTAATTTCGTTTTAGTCTGAGACTCGAAAACAGGCTCCTCCACTTTAATGCTTATTGCAGCAATAATTGAAGAACGAATATCCGAGGGTTCAAAATCCTTCTTGTAATATTCCCGAATAGTTTTTACAATAGCTTCCCTGAATGCAGTCAGATGGGTTCCGCCCTGAGTAGTATGCTGACCGTTAACAAAAGCATAATAATCTTCACCATACTGATTTCCGTGAGTCAGAGCCACCTCAATATCTTCACCCATTAAATGAATCACCGGATATAACGGATCTGAATCCATATTCTCATCAAGCAAATCCTGCAAACCATTTTTCGACTGATATTTATCTCCATTAAAAAAGATAGACAAACCGGGATTCAGAAAGGTATAGTTTTTCAACAACCCCTCTATATAATCATTCCTGAAATGATAATCTTTGAAAATTTCCTCATCAGGAACAAAAATCACTGAGGTTCCATTCTGTTCGTCAGTTACAGCTATTTCTTTATCTTCAACGACCTTTCCCCTGGAAAATACAATTTCTTTTACTTTACCTTCACGAATAGCCTTAATAGTAAAAATAGATGACAGTGCATTCACAGCTTTTATACCAACTCCGTTTAGTCCCACTGATTTTTTAAATACCTGTGAATCGTACTTAGCCCCTGTATTCATTTTTGAAGCAGCATCCTTTAATTTACCAAGAGGTATTCCTCTCCCATAATCACGGACACTCACATTTTCAGGAGAAACTGATACTTCGATTTTCCTGCCGTTTCCCATCATAAATTCATCGATGGAATTATCTACGACCTCTTTTAATAGCACATAAATACCATCATCTGCAGTCGAGCCATCTCCTACTTTTCCTATATACATTCCCGGACGCTTACGAATATGCTCCTGCCATTCCAGCGTTTTTATTGTTCCTTCATCATAAATCTGAGACATACTTTATGCATTTTGTTACAAATATAACTAAAAGAAAATTGTTGTTTTTTTATTTAACGAAACTTTAATTAACATTTTTTTGTTAATTATAACGAAAATTCATTACGGAATTTTCGTAACAGATAAGTCATTGCAAAAGTAAACACACTCAACAAATTAATATATTGCATATTACAACTTTTATTATTACTCTTCACTTAATGATTTTTTAAGAAATAGGAAGAAACTAACACAAAAAGGACCTACTATTTTTGTTTTACTTATATTTGCACCCGAATATGATTCGAATACTGAATATCATTATATTAGCATTGCTATTGATTCCGGTTACAAGTTATGCACAATTTGACCGTACTAACAGCTTTAGCAATTCCGGTTCATTTAACGAAAATGAATCGGGAGCCAGACAAGATTCATTACAAGATAAAAACAAAGACGAGAAAGCTGAAAAATCAGTTCCGTCTTATATAGAAGTATGGAAATTAAAAAATATAGGGGCAACTATTGAAAAAACTAAACTGGATACAGCTCTAACATACTATCATATATATAACCCGATAGAAAAAATAAGCATTAGTAATACATATACAGGAAATCAGGGAGGTGCATATATCTCCAACGATTATTTTAAACGTAAACATGGTTCGGATAATTTTCTGTATAATTCATATTATGCTTACGGATTATTTCCGGAATCTATTAATTATTTGAACACAACTACTCCATATACTTTACTGGATTACTGTCAAAGTGGAAATAAAAATGTCAGAAATGAGACACGTTTAAATATTATTCACAGTCAGAATGTTAATCCAAGATTCAATTTCATTTTCCTATACAATACTGCAAAATCAACAGGTTTTTATCAAAAGCAGGAAAACAAATATCATAATATAGGACTCATTACAAGTTACGTTTCAGACAAATTTATTTCTCATAGCAATATTCTTTTCAATCAGTATAAATCAGAAGAAAACGGAGGAATGGATTCAGATATAGATCTTAACGAATATAAAGAAACAGAAACTTATATAGTAAATCTTACAAATGCCAACTCAAAACTTAAAAATACTACAGTTAATTTTACCAACGAATACAGAGTCGGTAAAAATGAAACAAAGAAAGATTCTTTAGGCAATACATATAATAAATTCAGGCCTGTTATGGGATTTATATGGCAAATGGAATATTCAGGAAACAAACGAATATATTCTGACGATAGTCCTGATCTTGACTTCTATCCTAATTCATATATAGATTCCACCTCTATTTCAGATTCTATTTTCTTTAATCGTTTTACTAATATCTTTCAGATAAAATATTACGAAAATCTTGACAGAAAATATACTTTCGGAAAAAGAGTATTTATCGGATATGACGGTATTAACATAAAAATGCCATCAACTGATAGTTACACAATAGAAGAAGAGAAATATAATAATCTTTACGTTGGTGGAGGTATATCACGTTTAGAAGGTACTTTCTGGAAATGGAATGCCCAAGGGAAAATATACATTACAGGATACAAATCTAAGCAAACTGAATTAAATGCATGGATCGAGAAACCTCTAAAAATAAACAAAGACACAACAACTCTGAGGCTTTCAGGGAATCTTAACACATTTGTTCCTGATTATTTTATTTCAAAATACCATTCAGATTTTTATCAATGGAACAATGATTTTAATAATTCGACTCAATTATTACTTCATGGAAACATTCACTCTCAGAGATTTAATTTTAACATAGGAGCAAATTATACAATCTGGGATAATTATATATATTTAAACTCTGAGGCTATCCCTCAACAGGGAAGCAAAAAACTAATGGTTTTTTCAGGATATATTAACAAGGACTTCATTCATCCCCACTGGGAAATAAGAATGCAGGCCCTATGGCAAAAAAGCAGTCAGGAAGATTATTTACATCTGCCTGATATGTGTGCCTTTATGAGTATCAACTATAAAACAATTTTATCGAAAGTAATGGATTTTCACATAGGTTTGGATGTCCGGTACAATACGTTATTTTATTCAGACGCATATGAACCGGAAACAGGACAATATCACTGGCAAAACGAACAAAAAACAGGAAATTATCCTTTTGTTTGCGGACATCTAAATTTTAAATTAAAAAGAACAAGGTTCTTTGCACAATTTTTGAATACAACATCAGGGCTACTGGATGGAAATTTCTGGGCAGCACCTAATTATCCTCTGTACCGGCGCACTTTCATGCTGGGCGTAGCATGGTCTTTCTACGATTAACAGTCGATCTTATAAAGAGTAGATCGTATAAAGAGAAAGAAATTCCGTGCTTATTTAAAATCAATATACATTTTAAAATATTAATTCGTTTATAACGAATACAAGTATGAAAAAACATTTAGGGTTTACTGTTTCCTTTATTATCATATGTATTTTTACATTAGGAGCTTGTTCCTCAGTAAAATATCATGAAGAAACAAAGGAAAATACAAAATTAACAAAAATCATAAAGTCAGGCAAACTAAGGGTTCTTGTCGATTGCAATTCCACTAATTACTTTCTTTACCGGGGAAAAACGATGGGCTATCAATACGCGATACTTCAACATCTGGCAAAAGATATGAGACTAAAACTGGAAATAAAAGTCAGCAATAACCAGAAAGAATCATTTGAAGGTTTGAAAAATGGAGATTATGATCTAATTGCTAAAAATCTTATAATAACCAAAGACAGAGAAAAAGAATTTAATTTCACAGGTCCTATTTTACAGACCAGGCAGATACTTGTTCAGAGAAAACCTGATGGATGGAGAAAACTAACATCCAAACAAATTAATGATTCACTAATTCGTAATCAGCTGGATCTGGCAGGCAGGACAATCTATATACAAAAAAATTCGGCCTATAAAAGTCGTCTTGAACATCTATCGGATGAGATTGGCACTAGCATCAATATTGTTCAGGACAGCATTTACGGAGTAGAGCAGCTAATTGCAAAAGTATCAGAAGGCAAAATAGACTACACAATATGTGAAGAAAATGTAGCCAGTATTAATAAACAGTATTATTCAAATCTGGATATCTCAACACCGGTGAGTTTCCCTCAGAATCTGGCATGGGCTGTACGTAAAGAAGAACCTGAGTGGCTTAACTACCTTGATAACTGGATAAAAAACTTTAAGGAAACAAAAGAATATAAAGCCATATACGAAAAATATTATATATCAAAAAGATCTTCTTTTGTAAATAACAAGACCTATCATTCAAATTTAGGAGGAGAAATTTCTCCGTATGATAAACTTATTAAAGAATACAGTAAAAAAGCGAATATTGACTGGCGACTTGTAGCTGCAGTTATCTATCAGGAATCAAGGTTTGATCCTGATGCCGTTTCATGGCAGGGAGCATACGGACTAATGCAGGTTATTCCCGAATCTGCCGACAGATTTAACATAAAAGACTTCAAATCACCTGAAGGTAATATAAAAACCGGTGTTAAATTACTGGAATGGCTGAATTCGATATTTGAGCCTCAGATTGCAGACGCCACAGAGCGTTTAAAATTTATACTTGCTTCATATAATGCAGGATACGGACATGTTAAAGATGCCCAGCGATTAGCAATAAAATATCATAAAGATCCATATAAATGGACCGGTAGTGTAGATTATTTTATGCTAAATAAATCAAATAAAAAATACTATACAGATAAGGTAGTTAAATGGGGATACTGCAGAGGATCAGAACCATATAACTATGTAAATGGAGTTATAGACAGCTATCATCATTACTGTAAC
Source organism: Prolixibacteraceae bacterium (assembly GCA_016649735.1). Classification (GTDB taxonomy): domain Bacteria; phylum Bacteroidota; class Bacteroidia; order Bacteroidales; family Prolixibacteraceae; genus JAENXA01. The sequence continues at coordinate 13,930 of JAENXA010000013.1, forward strand.
CTTATAAAACCTGAAATTTTAATTACAAAAAATCAGTCGAAACGTATAATCCGGTCAGGAGATATTTTAGCTACGAAATAAGAAGGAATAACAAGCATAAGGACCGTTATAAGCAGCGTTCCTATGTTCAGTAATATTAATTTAAATATAGGGAAATATACGGGTACTGTAGATACATAATACGATACAGGGTCCAGATGTATTATATTAAAAAAATACTGAATAAGGCATAAACCAATACCTATTATATTGCCCCATAAAAGACCTCTGCCAACAAGAAATGCAGATAAATAAAGAAATATTTTGCGGACATTCGCGTTGGTTGCTCCCATATATTTCATTATTCCTATCATTTGTGTACGCTCAAGAATAATAACAAAAAGACCTGATATCATATTAAACCCGGCAACAATAATCATAAGTATCAATATAATCCACACATTCATATCCAGAAGGTTCAGCCAGTCATAAATCTCAGGATATTTATTTTTAATATTTGTAAGCTGCAAATTGTTCTGACTTACCGGAAAAAATGAAGCCATCATTCTCTGTACATCATAATCCATTCCATCAAGATTATCTGGATCTGAAATAAAAATTTCGTATCCACTAATCTGATTATTTTTCCACGAATTAATCTGTTGAATCTGCGATAACTGTGATAGCACAAATAACTTATCAAACTCGTCAAGTCCGGTCCTGTATATTCCACAAACCTTAAAACGACGAATTCTCGGGTACCGTTCGTTTTGATTTAAGAAATACATAAGGAAACGATCCCCCTGTTTTATTTTTAACAAATCAGACAACTGCTGCGATATCCATACTGATGAGCGATCTACTGAATCCATAGAAAATTTTTCACCAGAAATTTTATATTTATTAAAAAAACTCCAGTCAAAATCAGAAGAAATACCTTTTAATACTACTCCCTGAATACTTTCTTTTGTTTTAATCATTCCGGGCTTGGTAATAAATTTCTGGACATGACGTATTCCAGACAAATGCTGTAATTTCTCTATGAAATCGGGATATTCTATAATTGGTTGTGTCTGATAAGAATTATTTTCTGCGTTATTTACAATCTTAAGATGTGAAGCAAATCCGTTTACTTTCCCTTTTACTTCCCTCTGAAAACCAATTATTATACAAACAGAAATAATCATAACTGCCAGTCCCAGGCTAATTCCTGCTACAGCAAGTTTAACGACTCTTCCGGAAAATTTCTGACCTGAATTTTTATCAGAAAACAATCGACGGGCTATAAAAAGTTCGGTATTCAATTTAATTAATATTTAATTACTGCTTTCTTTTGTTAACGAAAGGAAGTACCATAAGTGAAATTAATCCCATAACAACCATTAGTGCTGTCATCGAAGAAAAAGCAAGGAATGCAAAAATTAAACCATTAGATTTTGCCACTCCATAAACCATTAATGATTGTGTCACCATAAAATGCCATGCTCCTATTCCTCCCTGTACCGGAGCCACCATTCCGTAACTTCCCAACACAAAAGTCGTCAGGCCGGCAATAGGCAAAAGATGTGATGTAAAGCTAAAAGAAAAGAACACAACATAAAGCATTAAATAATACATTAACCAGATGAAAACGCTATGAAAAATAAACCATCCCTTATTTTTCATCTTATTTATAGACTTTAATCCCTCTGCAAAATTCGTTATAAACTTTTTTAGTTTCTCAAAAAAAGCTGATTTTAAAATATTCTTTCTAAAAATAACGACAAAAACCACTATTGCCACAACAACTATTATCAATGTTGGTGAAAATAAAATATGATCTGCTTTTGCTAAGATGTCGGGATTGTTTTGTAAAAATTGAATAATCTTCCCAAACTGTGAAACAACAACAATAATTGTAAGAATAAGCAACATTATTACATCTGTAATTCTTTCCGTAACAACAGTACCCAATAATTTGGTAAAAGACATTTTTTCGTATCGGGCCAAAACTCCGCATCGTGAGATCTCACCCATTCTGGGAATAATAAGATTCATAAGATATCCTACCATTACTGACAAAAAAACGTTTAGCATCCTGGGTTTTTTACCAAGTGGTTCTATCATTAATGACCATCTTATAGTCCTACTTATATGACTAAGTATTCCCAGAAAAAGAGAAAGCCAAACCCACCTGTAATCAACACCATTTTCAAGTATTGATTTAATTCGGTTAATGTTCTGATCTTTATATACAAGCCAGAAAAGGAAACAACCAATCGCTAAAAAAATAAAAAACTTTAGTATCTTTAATAATTTATGTTTCAAGATAATGCATTTAAAATTAAGGACGAATTTTCCATTACAGAGAATTAAGATAATTTATCAATGTTCTTTCTTAACTTTGCCTGTTGTTTTTATAAAACATTAGACAAAAATAAAAATTTGTTTCTTAATGAATAATTATTGTATCATTTATTCTATTGTTTTAGCTTTATAATTCTTTTGAGACACTATTATAAGAGACAATATATATAAAAAAGGCATATTCTGTGTTTCGGATTCATGTTAAAAACATTTATCGTGAATAATCTTGAAGGTCTTGTTAGAAACCAAAAGACGAACTGGAATAATTTAATTCATAATTAAACAATCATGGACAAAGTAAGGGCAAAAAAATATTTAGGACAACATTTTTTAAAAGATGAGTCCATAGCAAAAGAAATAGTAGAGAGTCTGCCTGCTACAGGAATAAAAGACGTTCTTGAAATTGGTCCAGGCATGGGTGTGCTCACAAAATACATGCTTAAGAAAAAAGAATACCGCACAACGGTAGTTGAAATTGATATTGAATCGGTTGCTTATTTAAAAAAACATTTCCCTGAACTACAGGACAGAATTATTTCCATGAATTTTTTAAAATGGGATCCTGAAGAATATTTTCACAATCCTTTTGCGATTATAGGCAATTTA
>JAENXA010000205.1 GCA_016649735.1 Prolixibacteraceae bacterium
AACTGCCCATCATTGTTGAGAATGCTATCAAAAACCTACTCACCATAACTCGGCTATGTTTCCGTTGCTTTTTGATGCGCTACATCAACACTAACAGCCATTTAGACTTTTCGTTACGAAAACCCTTGCGGATTTAAGGTATTACATAATATCAAAATTAAATAGAAAAACATCAGAGAATTATTCATCATATTTAGGTTCTCATGAGAAAGTTATCTTAATTTTTAAATGTTTTTGAAATTTATAAATGTTAAATATTCATATTTAACCTAAATCAAGTATATTTAGCATGATTTCAATTAACTCTATGGATAAAAAGAGCAATAACTTAATAACTAAAGCCGATCAGCGATTAATCGACGATTGTTATGCAGATTTAAGGCATACATTTGAGAATCGGTTCTCGGAAGAAAACATCAAATTAATAGACAAAGCTTTCGAGTTTGCGAATAATGCCCATACAGGAGTAAAGAGAAAATCAGGAGAGCCCTACATTATTCATCCTATTGCTGTTGCAAAAATTGTATCTTCTGAGATAGGTTTGGGAAAAACATCAATTATAGCTTCCTTTTTGCATGATGTTGTTGAAGATACGGATTACACACTTGAAGATATAAAAAATCTGTTTGGGAACAAAGTTGTAAAAATTGTTGACGGTCTTACAAAACTCACCGGAGAAATGGCTACTCAGCAAAATTCACAGCAGGCAACAAATTTCCGGAAAATGCTGATGACATTATCCGACGATGTAAGAGTAATCTTAATTAAACTGGCCGACCGTCTTCACAACATGCGTACACTGGATAGCATGCCAATTCAAAAACAGCTAAAAATAGCCTCCGAAACTTTATATATTTATGCTCCGCTTGCTCATCGTCTTGGATTATACTCCATTAAAACGGAACTGGAAGATCTCAGCCTAAAATACAAACAATCAGATGCTTACAATACTATATTATATCAGCTCCATAATCAGAAAGAAAAAAGAGATTATCTGATCAACAAATTTATAAAACCTATAAAAGACAAGCTAACTAAAGAAGGAATAGATATTGTAATTTCCAGCAGGTTAAAATCGATATATTCGATATGGAACAAAATGCAGGTTAAGGGAGTTTCGTTTGATGAAATTTATGATCTTATGGCCATACGCATAGTTTTCAAACCAAAAGATAGTCCTTCGGAGAAAATGCAATGTTTTGATATTCTTTCACTTATCACAGATATTTATAAGCCCAAGCCCGATCGTATAAGAGACTGGATTACTATACCAAAAGCCAACGGATATGAAGCCCTGCATGTTACAGTAATGGGGCCTGAGGGAAAATGGGTGGAAGTACAAATCCGGTCAGAACGCATGGACGACATAGCAGAACGAGGTTTTGCATCACACTATAAATATAAAGGGATACAGGATTCGGAGTCAGAACTTGACAAATGGCTAAAAAAAATCAGAGAACTGTTACGGGATCCTGAATCTGATGCGCTTGAATTTTTGGATGAATTCAAGATGAATTTATATTCTTCTGAAATTGTAGTTTTTACTCCAAAAGGAAAAATCATCACCCTACCCAAAGGTGCCACTGTTCTGGATTTTGCATACGAAATTCACACAGAATTAGGAAATCACTGCATAGGTGCAAAAATTAACCACAAACTAATATCGGTAAGTTATGTATTAAGAAGTGGAGATCAGATAGAAATATTAACTTCAAAAAGCCAGGAACCTGTCTTATCATGGATGAAATTTATTATTACAGCCAAGGCCAAAGCTAAAATAAAACAAGCATTCAGGCTTATAAAAAAAGACCATCTCGAAAAAGGCAGAGAAATGATAGATAAAAAGCTTCAGGAACATCACATACGTGTATCTGCTGATATCTTAAAAAAATTAACGTCCTATTATAATCTGTCAAATAAAGATCAGTTATATGCCCAGGCAGGAATGGGATTTATAGATTTGGATGATCTGGAGAGTATATTCAAAACAAGGAGGCAAAAAAAACTGGCAAGATACTGGAAACTTACTTTTGGGAAAAAGAACAAAGATGAAGTAGAACTAAATATTCCATTAAATTCTATTAATAAAAAAAACACTTTCATTTTAAAGGAAAATCCGGAAGAACTCGATTATACACTGGCTAAATGCTGCCAGCCTATTCCCGGAGATAATGTAGTTGGATATCTCACTTCAAAAAACCATGTTGTTATTCACAGAAGTAATTGCCCTATTGCCACTAAACTTATGTCGCAGCAGGGAGAGAGAATTATTGCTGCAGCATGGACTAATTTCAAAAAAAGTTCATTTCTGTGCCGGCTAAAAATAAACGGCTTTGACCGTATAGGAATTGTTAATGAAGTAACTACTATTATATCAAAATTAAACAATATTAATATGAGAACCGTAATGTTTGACACACATGACGGCATTTTTGTAGGAGAATTATACTTATATATTCACAATCTAAAAGACCTTAATAACCTTATTGAAAAATTAAAAGAAATAAAGGGAATAGAAAATATCCAAAGGATAGAAAGTCTTGACGATAATAAAAAAAGTGAGGACTAATAATAACTTAAATAATATTTTTTCTCTGTTAAAAAATATGTAAAACAAAATACTGTTACTATTACATGAATACTTCCAAAGACAGGAATAAAATTTAAATATATGAGCAATTCAAAAACGAAGGAAGTTGTAAAAAAAATATTTACTAAATATCTGGAGAAAAACAAACAGAGAAAAACACCAGAACGTTTTGCTATTTTAGATGAAATTTATTCAAGGGACGACCATTTTGATATAGAATCATTGTATTTTTCCATGAAAGAAAAAAATTACAGAGTAAGCAGAGCCACTTTATATAACACAATGGAATTACTACTGGACTGTAATCTTGTGGTAAAACATCAGTTTGAAAAAAACTTAGCTCACTTCGAAAAAACATTTGCCACAACCCCACACGACCATATGATTAACGTTCGTACAGGAAAAAT
>JAENXA010000143.1 GCA_016649735.1 Prolixibacteraceae bacterium
ACGTATGGAGAAAATGGCAAAACAGCGCGGAGTGCAAATGCCGAAGAAATAATTATAGATTATAAAATTGTAGATAAGTTTAAAAAAGGAGTTAACTATAAAGTAACTCCTTTTTTAAATACTGTTTAATATTAAATTGTTTTTTTAACTTGTGTTTATACAAAAAATTACAATGATTTTCTTTTTATAAATCGGAAAGGACATTTAATCCTTCGAAAATCTTTTTTTATTATCATTTCAGCGGCCATTTTACCGATTTTATCGTGGTTTGTAGATATAGTAGATATGCCGTCACATAAAATTTCTTTTACCGGGCTCTCGTTGTATGAAATAATACCAATATCAACACCCGGAATCAATTTTTCTTTCTTAATAATTTTTATAAAAGAATACAGATCTGTATCAGAGATAATCACATAAGCTTCCTGTTTGTCGATATTTTTTGCATCCGGATTGTCAAGAATTCTGTAATTATAATGAAACGTATTACAGAAAATTATAAAACCTTTTTTTATATAAGAAGAGTAATATTCTTTTTTAGGAAAAATAAGATTAATTCTTTTGTATTTTTTAAGATAAGGTAAAGCCTGGCTTAGAGTTTTCTGAATATCCTTGTCATATTCCTGATAAACCAATGGGTAATTAATTAATTCTTCAATGTATCTGTCTATTATAAGTACCTTTTCTTTTGGTATTTTTTTTATAACACTCTCTACATGAAAATTTTCTGTTTTAAAGTGAGGTAAGATTACGAAATAATCATACTTATTTAAATTATGATCGATAATATTTTCAAATTCAACAGCATCATAATTATATATAAAAACATCTACATTAGCCTTAGTTCCAATAGTTTTTATAAAAGAATAATATAAATTTCTTTTGTAATTACTTAATTTATTAAATATTAGGCAAATTTTTAATTTTTTACCTGTATCAGTAGTTTGAATATAGTAACCTTTCCCTTTTACTGAAGCAATAATACCTTTTTTTTTAAGGCATATATAGCCCTTTTCAACGGTATCCCGGGATAGCAGTAATTCCTCACTTGTTTCGTTAATTGAAGGAATTCGCTGACCTTTTTTTAATATACCCGATTTAATATCATTAAGTATTAGTTCTTCTACCTGCCTGTATTTTGGTGTCTCTGACTCGTCATTTATAGGTTTATAGTTACTCATATTTAAAAAACATCTATTTTATTTTCTCATTTACCGTATTATATATTTCGTCAGGAGTCACGGGAATTCTTTTTCCTATAATTGTACATCCTCCATCGGTAATAAGCAAATCATCTTCAATTCTTATACCTCCGAAATTACAATATTTTTCGAATGTTGAAAAGTTGATAAAGTCAGTATTTATTTTTTTACTCTTCCATTTTTCTGCCAGGGCTGGTATGAAATAGATCCCAGGTTCATCAGTAACTACAAATCCTTTTTGTAATCGTCTTCCCATACGAATTGAAGAAAAACCAAACTTGTCAATCGGTCTTACTTCATCATCATACCCAACATAATTTTGACCAAGATTTTCCATATCATGTACATCCAGACCCATCATGTGGCCTATACCATGTGGCATAAACAATGCCCATGCACCTTGTTTTACGGCCTCCTTTACATCGCCTTTCATTAGTCCAAGATCTTTTAACCCGGAGACTATAGTTTCACAGGCGGCAAGATGAACAGATAAATAAGTAATTCCAGGCTTTGCCATTTCTCGTGTTCTATTGTTAGCTTTCAGGACAATATCATAAATGTCTTTTTGTTGTTGTGTAAATTCTCCTCCAACCGGAGTTGTTCTTGTATTATCAGAAGCATAATGCATCATAGATTCTGTTCCGGCATCAACCAGCATCAGTTTTCCCTTTTCAAGAAAATTAAGATGACTGTGATTGTGCATAGTCTCACCATGCTGCGAAAGAATAACAGGAAAAGAAGGAAGTCCTCCTTCTGCATATGAAATACCTTCAATAGTTCCTGCTATATTTTGTTCCCATTCACCCGGATGCGCCATCTCCATAGCTTTAATATGCATCTTATATCCAGCCTTTGCTGCTAATAGTAATTCCTGAACTTCTTCATCTTTCTTAACAGATCTTAAACTAACAATTGCCTTTATTAATTCTACAGAAGCGTTTTCTGACAATTGTCCTACAGGTTTAGATAAAAGATCCGTAAGAATAATTTTATTCTCGCCTCTGTAAGGTGGAGTATAATGAATTTTTCGTTTCTTCGCAATAGCCTGTTGGATAAACGAATATAATTTTATAAAAGGAAATGTTTTTTGAACTCCGGCTGTTGCAGATTTCTCGGATAATGTTTTTTGCTTACCTGTCCATATAAGATCATCCATTGTTGATTCATCCCCGAATAAAATTTCTTCTCCGCTTTCTATATCAAGAACCCCAGCAACCATAGGGCAGTCAAGTCCAAAGAAGTACAGAAAATTACTGTCTTGTCTAAAATGAAATGTGTTATCATTATAATTCATAGGAGACTCAGTATTACCTATAAATAAAATGATTCCTGAATGTATTTTCTGTTTTAATGCATTTCTTCTTTTAATATAAATCTGTTTTCCAAACATGATTATAATTTAATTATATTATCTTCATAATATTAAGCATTACTCTTTGCTTATATTTTATTATTAGCACTCTGTTGTTTTTGAGTCATATGCTTTTGTTTCTTCATCTATCAGATATTTATTTCTTTCCGGAGCGTTTCTTGACAAAAGTTCACTTATGAATCCTGCCATAAATAATTGTGTTCCAATAATCATAGCAGTTAAAGCCATATAAAAATACGGACTTTCAGTAACAAGTGGTACTCTGATTTGCTGATGAATAGCTATTAATTTATCTATACCAAGCCATAAGGAAGCTAAAAGACCAAAGATAAAAACAAGAGAACCTATAATTCCGAAAAAATGCATAGGCTGTTTTTTAAATTTTGATATAAACAAAACAGAAAGAAGATCCAGAGGTCCGCTGAAAAAACGATCAATTCCAAATTTAGATTTTCCGTATTTTCGTTTATGATGGTGGACTACCTTTTCTCCTATTTTAGTAAATCCTGCCCATTTGGCAATAATTGGAATATAACGATGCATTTCTCCATAAATTTCTATGCTTTTTACAACCTGTTTGCGATAAGCTTTCAATCCGCAGTTAAAATCATGGATTTTTATACCTGAACAAATGCGGGCAATTAAATTATAAAACTTACTTGGTAGATTTTTTGAAAATAAAGGATCATGTCTTTCTTTTTTCCATCCTGAAACCAGATCATAATGATCTTCTTTAATCATCCGGTAAAGTTCAGGTATCTCAGATGGATCATCCTGTAAATCGGCATCCATTGTAAAAATTACATCACCTATAGCCTTTGTGAAACCAACCTGAAGACCTGCCGATTTCCCATAATTTCTAAGGAATTTAATTCCTTTAACAGATGAATTGTCAGTATGCAGTTTTTTTATTATTTCCCACGAAGAATCCTTACTTCCGTCATCTATAAATATAATTTCATATGAAAAAGAATTATCATCCATTATTTTTTTAATCCATGTCGTTAGTTCAGGCAAAGATTCTTCTTCATTATATAAAGGAATAACTACTGATATATCAATCATTTTTTTATTCTTTAAAATCAAGGTCGTTTTTTATCTGATCAGAATTTTTTTCCTCTTTTTTAACAAAAATGGAAGTAATAAGAGAAATAATAAATCCGTAGATAGCATATCCAAACAGATTAGAAAAAACAAGGAATAAAGGGCTTCTGAATTTTGACATAATCCCGCTCATTTGCTCAATCTGATCATTAGAAATACCTTCCTTAATCATTAACTCTTCCTGCATAGATCCCATTTTATCAAGAAGAGAAGGATCTATATATTTAAATAACACTACGGTATAAAGAGATTGTATTATACCTGCAAAAATCATAACTGATACTCCATAACCAAGAGCAGTTGAATATTTTATATTACCATCAAGTACATTATCCCGGTATCCGGTCTGAGATAGGAATACACCTATCGTAAGTATCACATAAGTAATCCATCCATAAGAAGGATTCATATTCTGATGAGTAAGATACAATATAACCTGATAAATAATTAGAGCAATGCCAATATAAAGTCCGCATAACATTGCACTTTTTCTGAAAGATTCTTTTTTTTCCATTTTGGGATTATTAATATAATTACAAAGATATTCGTTTTTTAAAGTAAAAAAAATGAAAAACAGGTCGGTTTTTATTTGTTGGCAACAAAAAAAAACTTACTTTTGTGATGGGGTAAGTCCTGTACGACCAGCTCCCACTGAAATCCTCCAGGGCCGGAAGGCAGCAAGGGTAGGTGGTTGTAGCGGTGCGATATAGGTCGCTTACCCCTTTTTTGTTTTTTGTAGTTTATATACATAGGATTTAACTTAGATTTCACCTCAGTTTCAGTCTATGTACTAACTTAATAATAGCAATAGACTGTATTTTAAACATTACACTGTAACTTCTACACGTTAAGGTAAT
>JAENXA010000121.1 GCA_016649735.1 Prolixibacteraceae bacterium
CAATTACTTATAATATTCAAAGATACACTTACCTTATCTTTTTTTTATAATTTTATCAGATGTAAAAAAGGTAAAGCTATGTACTGGTTCAGACAAAAGAGAATCATTATATTTGTATAAAATCACAATAATGAAAAAGTTTGTAGCTATACATAAAAAAGCTATTGCTATTTTAATCTGTTTTTTATTCTGTTTAACTATTAAAGGGAAAACTCAGACTCACATAGTAGAAATAGAAACAAATCTTGGGAATATGCGTTTCAAATTATACAACGATACTCCTAAACACCGTGACGAATTTTTAAAATTAGCAAATGAAGGATATTACGATGGTACTCTTTTCTACCGGGTAATTCAAAACTTTTTAATTCAGGGAGGATCCAAATCATCGCGGAATGCACGTCCCGGAGCAAGAATTGGATACGGAGATCCTGATTATACAGTTGATGATGAAATCAGAGTAAATCATTTCCATGAAAAAGGAGCTCTTTGTGCTCCACGTCAGCCAGATAATATCAATCCATTCAAACAATCTGACATATCACAATTTTATATTGTTAAAGGGAAAATATATACTCAGGGAGCTTTGGACACTCTGGAAATGGCTGTAAACCGTCCCATACATTCAAAAGTTATTTCGGAAGTATTTACTACTGATATTAGGAAAAAGCTAAAAAAACTAAAAGAGGAACATAAAGTTAAGGAATTCAGAGAACTGGCAAAACAAGTAAAACAGGATATAAATTCAAAAATGAATCTTCAGCCAGGAATTCTAAAATTTACAAAAGAACAACGAAAAGAATATACAACAAAAGGTGGATATCCTGAATTAGACGGGAAATACACAATATTTGGAAAATGTTTGTCAGGATTTGATGTTATAGACAAAATATCTGCCTTAAAAACAGATAAAAATCACCGACCTTATACTGATGTAAAAATTCATGTAAAAATCATTCAATGAAATCACAAACATATGCGTATTAAAAAAATCTTTTTTTTCGTTTTTCTATTTTTATTAATTTTCACGTCCTGTAATTCCGGCAAAAAAAAGGGAAAGTCCGTGAAAAAAGAGAACCCTGTTCTATCATCAAATGCATCTATAAAAAATCAAAGTTATAAAGAATTAATCCATTCTATTGTAACAATAGAGAGTTATGACGGCAAAAGATTTCTGAATAAAGAAACCGCTTTCTATATAGACAGCAATTTGGTTGTCTGTCGTATGACGCCATTTCTCAATGCAACAGAAGCAAAGATTACTCCTTGGGATAACACTAAATCATACAATGTAACAAAGTTTGTAGCTGTTGACAGAACAAACAATCTAATTATTCTAAAAACTCAAAATATTTGTCGTACTCCGTTAAAACTTGTACCACAAAAAATACCCAACGGTAAAAAAATAACTTACCCATCAAAACCACAAAATAAAACTATTTTATTGCATAATGGTAAAAATATAGATTATATAACAATAGAAGGTAGTCATAATTATACTGTTACAAATATTTTCTACACTCCGTCCTTTGGATCCCCCGCCTTTTTATCCCCAAGTCAATGTATAGGTCTGGGATATTCAAGAATAGTGGATTTTGATAAAGAGAATCTTGTAACTCCTTCTTTCTATATTTTAAACCTGTTAAAAAACAAAAAAACTGCCAAACCGCTTAAACAACTAATCTCTACAGAAAATAAAGAAATAAGCAGGGCTAACAGTAAAATAAAGGGATTGCTTATTAAAACAGACATGGGAAATATTAAAATCAAACTATTCAATTCAACACCATCATACCGCGATAACTTCATATCTCTGACCCGTGAAGGTTATTATAATAATTTACTTATTCACCGCGTAATGGCTGGTTTTGGAATACAGAGCGGAGCTGCAGACACACGTTATGCCGGAAAAGATGATATTGTAGGCTGGAAAGGCCCAGGTTACACCCTTCCCGCACATATTGTTCCGGGACTATTCCATATGCGAGGAATGATAGGATCACCCAGAATGCCTGACAAAAAAAACAGCAAGTTCCGATCTGACGGTTCTCAATTCTATATTGTCACAGGACGTCCCTATTCCGATTCAGAATTAAATGATCTGGAAAAAGAGAAACATATTCATTTTACATCCAAGCAAAGGCAGATATACAAAACAACTGGCGGAGCCCCATATCTCGACGGGACATACACTATTTTCGGCAAAGTAATTTCAGGAATGGATGTAGCTGACAAAATAAGTGAAGTAGATGTTGACAAAAATTATCGTCCTTTAAAAAATATACACATCAAAAAAATATCAGTTATAAAATAAAAGCCCAAAGTCGAAGACAATAAAAGACCAGATACATGGTTATCCCGTAACTTTTAAACCTTGTAAACCTTAAACTTTTTTTGTCTTTTACCTTATGGTCTAATCCTGTGCCATAAAAATAGAAAAATGTGTATATTTGTACGAAAATTCAATTGAATATCATGATTCTGGAGAAAATAGAACAGATAAAAGAAGAACTGGAGAAAATAAAAATTTCAAAAAAAGAAGATGTAGAAAATCTTCGTTTGAAATACATCAGTAAAAAAGGTGAAATAAATAAACTCTTTGCTGACTTTAAAAAAGTTTCTCCAGACAAGAAAAAAGTTGTAGGAAAGGCCATTAACGACTTAAAAACTTTCACAGTTAACAAGTTTGACGAACTCAGCAAGCATTTTGAAGACAAAGGAAGTGATGAAATAAAAAACGATCTGACACGTCCCGGTGAACCACTTACATTAGGAACACGTCATCCTCTGGCCATTGTAAGAAATGAAATTATAGAAATTTTTTCACGTCTTGGATTCTCCGTAAACGAAGGACCTGAGATAGAAGATGACTGGCATGTATTTTCAGCTTTAAATTTTCCACCTGAACATCCGGCCAGAGATATGCAGGATACCTTCTTCATTGAAAGAGATCCTGACATACTTCTAAGAACACATACTTCCAGCGTACAGACAAGAGTCATGGAAAATAATGCACCTCCAATCCGTTCTATATTCCCAGGACGTGTTTTCCGAAATGAAGCTATTTCTGCAAGAGCTCATTGCATATTCCACCAAATAGAAGGTCTTTATGTTGACAAAAATGTTTCTTTTGCCGATCTGAAACAGACATTACTTTATTTCTCACAGGAACTTTTTGGCAAAGACACAAAGATTCGCCTGAGACCATCTTATTTCCCCTTCACAGAGCCTTCTGCTGAAATGGATGTATCTTGTACTATATGCGGAGGAACAGGCTGTCCTATATGCAAAGGAACAGGATGGCTTGAAATTTTAGGTTGCGGTATGGTTGACCCGAATGTTTTTAAATCATGTAAAATAGATTCCAAAGAATATACAGGCTTTGCATTCGGAATGGGAGTTGAAAGAATTGCCATGTTAAAATACGGTATTACCGATATCCGTAAATTTTACGAAAATGATACAAGATTTTTAAATCAGTTTCAGTCAGCCTGGTAAAACCCGGTTATATTTCTGACAGAGATTAATTTTGATAAAAAAATAGAGAGAGAGATCCGGCAAACGAATCTCTTTTTTTTATTCTTCTATTTTAAATAGACAGATCCCTCCGTATTCTTTAAAGAAATCAGAAAACACCTATTCAATTGTTTTTTTATATAAAAGATATAAACGATGTCTTTAACTGATATATAGTTGGATGGAGATCAAGAAATTCCATGGATAACATTTATATCTAAGATTTTGGAGAAGAATAAAATATCAGTACATTTATATAAATTATAATAATATATGCCTGAAGATATAGACCTTCATCAAACTTCTTCCTTTAAAAAAGATCCTGAAATGGATAAACAGCTCAGACCTCTTAATTTTGATGATTTTAAAGGTCAGACTCAGATTTTATCTAACTTGAGAATTTTTGTTAAGGCTGCTAAACAAAGAGGAGAAGCTCTTGATCATGTATTGCTATTTGGTCCCCCTGGACTTGGAAAAACAACCCTTTCAAGTATTATTTCCAACGAACTTGGGGTTAATTTAAAACTTACATCTGGTCCTGTTTTGGATAAACCTGGTGATCTTGCCGGATTATTAACGAACCTTGAAGTACATGATGTACTCTTTATTGATGAGATTCATCGTCTAAGTCCTGTAGTTGAAGAATATCTATATTCCGCTATGGAGGATTATAAGATAGATATTATGATTGATAAAGGCCCAAGTGCCCGTTCTATTCAACTTGAACTTAATCCATTTACATTAATAGGAGCTACTACGAGATCAGGTTTGTTAACCAGCCCTTTGCGTGCAAGATTTGGCATTAAAGCTCATTTTGAATATTATGATCTTAATGTACTTACCGGAATTGTAAATCGTTCGGCAAAAATATTAAATGTTAATATTCAAACTCAGGCTGCTGTTGAAATTGCAACAAGAAGTCGCGGAACTCCAAGAATAGTTAATTCTCTTTTAAGGAGAGTAAGAGATTTTGCCCAGGTTAAAGGAAATGGGAATATAGATATTGAAATTACCCGTTTTGCACTTGATGCTTTAAATATTGATAAATACGGATTGGATGAGATGGATAATAAAATACTTAGTACTATTATTGATAAATTTAATGGTGGTCCGGTTGGTGTAACTACTATTGCTACAGCTGTGGGTGAAGATAGCGGAACTATAGAGGAAGTTTATGAGCCTTTTTTAATTAAAGAAGGATTTATAAAGAGAACTCCGCGAGGTAGGGAAGCTACAGATATTGCATATAAACATCTTGGCAAAATCAAATTGTCTGACGGTCCGTCATTGTTTTAAATAAATAATTTTTTGTATTTTTTATGTTTTACTGAACTTGTGGAATGAGTTTTATTTCAAATATTACAGGCCATAATTTACCTGTCACATAAATTTTTCCATTTTCTTTATTAATGGCTATACCGTTTAGTACATCTACTTCTTTCTCTGATCTATACATCGTTGATAAAATACCGGAAAGATTAATTTTAGATAATACTTTTCCGGTATTCGGATCAATTTTAACTATAATATTTGTTGTCCATATATTAGCGTATATATAACCTTTGTAATATTCAAGTTCATTTAGAAGTTTAACAG
>JAENXA010000188.1 GCA_016649735.1 Prolixibacteraceae bacterium
ATAATTGAAACTGACACTACAATAGGCACAAAATATTTAGCAATTTTATCTGCGAATTTTTGAATGGGCGCTCTTGAACGACTGGCATCATTCACCATTTGAATTATTTGAGAAAGCAGAGTGTCAGCACCCACTTTTTCAGCAATCATAACAAATGATTTTGTCCCGTTAATTGTTCCTGAGCTTACATTGTCTCCTTTTATTTTATCTACCGGAATTGGTTCACCGGAAATCATTGATTCATCTATACTTCCTTCTCCTTCCTGAATTTTTCCGTCTACAGGAATTTTATCACCCGGTTTTACCCGAAGTAAATTTCCAACTTCAATAGCATGAATAGAAATAACTTTATCTTCACCATTCTCTACCAATACAGCTTCGGTTGGAGCTAACTTCATCAATTCTTTTATGGCTCCACTGGTTTGACTGTGGGCTCTGGCCTCCAACAATTGACCCAACAAAACTAAAGTTAAAATAACTGCCGTCGCTTCAAAATAAAGATGAACCGTACCTGAGTCTGTTTTAAATTCTGCCGGAAAAATATTTGGAAAAAGCAAACCGGCAATGCTAAACAGAAAAGCAACACCCGTACCTATTCCGACTAAGGTAAACATATTGAGATTCCAGCTAATGATCGATTTCCATGCTCGAACATAAAACATCCAACAGGCATAAAAAACCACCGGTAAGGTTAAAACTAATTGAATCCAATTCCAGCCTTGTTGACTCAGAATTTGAATCAAAGGTTTTCCGGGAATTAAATCGCTCATGGCTATAAAAAGTACAGGGATTGCAAAAGAAGTAGAAATAATCATCTTCTTAGATAAATCCTTATATACCTTTTGTTCTGCACTTATACTTGGTTCTAAGGGAACCAAATCCATCCCGCAAATTGGACATGAACCGGGTTGATCCTTTACAATCTCAGGATGCATCGGGCAGGTATATTGCTGACTGTTATTTTGCTGAGGTTGCTCTATTAAATGCATTCCACATACCGGACAATCACCCGGTTTAGAATATGTTTTCTCACCTTCACAGTGCATCGGGCAGTAGAAAATACCATCTTTATTCTTGGTTGTGTCATGATCATGATGAGGTTGATGTTTGTGCATATCAGTAACATCACCCTTGATTTCTATAGTATAGTGCAATCCTGCCTTTAATAATGTATCCTGCAATTTTGCTACAGAAATATGGGAAGTCATTTCAATATCGGCTTCCGATTTCTTTAAATTGACAGTCACTTTCTGAACTTCACTTAATCCTCTTAAAGCCTGTTCAACACTGGTTTTACAACCAGTACATGACATTCCATTTACCTGATAAGTATGTTTCATTTTGATTGTATCTTTTATTAAAATCACATTTCATGATTTAATTATAAATCCCGTTATGATATATTTGATGATTAATTTGCAACTGATGCATAGTATTATAATAGCCGTTCATCATGGTTGTATCTCCACGAAGTTCATCGTCCATCATATCTCTGTTCATCATACCTCCGCCCATCATACTTCCGGGACTATAATTGTTCATCATGTAACCGAAACCATACATTTGATTACCAAACATTGTATAGGAATGATTGAATAATGAATCGTTCTGATGATATAATTTATCATATTTCAGACAATAGGCATTATCCTTCCTGATTTTCACTGTATCGTAATACATAATCAGGGTATCATTGTATGCCTTTGAATGTTCCAAAGCAATTTTAGTACTGCTTATTTCTGCATTCAATGCAAATAACCTCACTACTTCCAAATATCTTTATTAAATCATAAATATCATGACTTAACATCTCAAAGCGTTCTCGTTGGTGTTCAAGTTTATCAGCGTTTTCACCTATATGTTCAGCCATTTCCTGAGCATCTGATGCTATATCGTTCCATTTGTCATTTTGAACTTTGCTAAAGGATGTTTTGTCAATCTTCAAAATTGATTGAATATTTAAAGATGTTCTATTTATATGTTACATTTCTACTTTAAGTCTTTCTTACGTTCCTCAAATTCCTCTTTCCCAATTTCGCCCCTGGCATATCTTTCTTTAAGTATATCCAGTGGTGTTTTTCCAAAAGAAGGATTAGTGTTTTTGTTGTTGTTGTTGTTTATTGTTTTTAACCCCATCCAAACAATTGCCACGAAAATGATTATACCGATAATCCACCACCAGCCCATTCCCATTCCCATTCCCATTCCCATTCCATTAAAACCGTTCATAATATTTCTCCTTTCTTTTAATATATTTTTCGCTTTAAAGCATCTGCAACCTACATTACAGGGAAGCAATGACCCGTTTGAGCTTTTCTCTAATTTCTCCGGCTATACCGGAAAGAGTCGGATTTTCAACAGCCATCATCGAGGCAACGGGATCAACTGCTGCAACTTCTATTTTATTATTATCTAATTCCTGGATGATAACACTACAGGGGAGCATGGTTCCAATCTTGTCTTCCTGTTGGATTGCTTTGTAGGCATATGCCGGATTACAGGCTCCCAGTATTTTGTATTTTCGTAAATCAACATTCAATTTTTCTTTCAGTTTTTCCTGAAGGTTAATTTCTGTAAGGACTCCAAAACCTTCTTTTTTCAACGATTCGGTTACTTTTTCTACTGCACTTTCAAATCCAATGCTCAATGTTTTACTGATGTAATATTTCATGGCTATTATTTTAATGATTATGTAAATTACTTTTTTCGTCATTTTGCTTCTGCATCATGGGCATATTGTCCATAGTCTTTATGTCTTCAGCTTTCATTGCGTCCATAAAGTCCATCATAAGTTCATGATTGTTCAAAATGGCATTAAATGTTTCGTTACGGGTTTCCTTGTCTTTCAATAGGTCACTTGTCTTGGTAGTTTGGCTGTATCCATTGAAAGAAAACATGCTTACTACTGATATTATTAAGATTATTGTTTTCATGATATTTATTTATTTTATTTATTTCCTTAAATCCGCAGAGATAAAAGCGGAAAAATCGACAGGCCCTGTAAAAATAATGGTTACAGGACTTTGTCGATTAAAATGTTTTCACCAATTTAGGTGAATAAACATCAAATCTGATGAAAATTACATATTCTAAAGAAAATATCAATGCTTTTGGCGGAATAAATTTCGCAGATTACATAATAAATAATGCAGGAGTTTACAACACAATTCGTAAACACATGAGAGACAGAGGATTATTTGCGACTTATTCATATGTCGATTTAATCCGTTCTTATTTATTACTTGTATTGTATGGAGGAGAATGTGCAGAAGACATTAATACACATTTACGTAAAGAGCTTGAACAGGTAAAAGGTTTTTCAGTTTGTTCTGCCGACACCTTACTACGCATGCAAAAAGAGCTGTCCACTCCTAAAGAAAC
>JAENXA010000064.1 GCA_016649735.1 Prolixibacteraceae bacterium
AAAACAGGTGATTTTAGTATTCGCTGGACCGGATCTGTTACAGCACCTAAAACAGGAACTTATTTTATTAGCGGACGCGGAAATTCTTATATGAAAATATCCTGCAATGGTAAAAGTGTAAAAGCTAACTCTACAACAATTAATTCTTTTAAATTAAATTTAAAAGAAGGCGAAAAATATGATATAAAAATAGAATATAAAAACACATATGGAGAAGCAAAGGCTAAATTACTATGGTCTGTACCGGAATCCGGTGCATTGCAGCAGGCTGTTGCAACAGCCGAAAAATCAGATATAGTAGTGCTGGTTTTAGGACTAAATGAAAGACTGGAAGGCGAAGAGATGAATGTTCATATTGATGGATTTTCAGGAGGAGATCGCACGAAACTTGATCTTCCGGAGACACAGGAAATTTTAATGAAAGCTATAGTTGCAACAGGAAAACCAGTAGCTTTGGTACTGATAAATGGAGGTGCATTATCGGTAAACTGGGCATCTGAAAATGTTTCGGGTATACTTGAGGCCGGGTATCCGGGAGAGCAGGGAGGAAATGCAATTGCTGATGTATTGTTTGGAGACTATAATCCTGCAGGCAGATTACCTGTAACATATTATAAGTCTGTAGACCAGCTGCCTCCGTTTGAGGATTATGATATGGAAGGACGTACATATCGTTATTTTCATAAGGAACCACTGTATCCGTTTGGATATGGGTTGAGTTATACCAAATTTGAATATTCAAATCTTCATGTACCTGAAAAACAGGTAGCCGGAAAGCCTGTTAAAATATCAGTGGATGTAACCAATACAGGATCTATGGATGGTGACGAGGTTGTTCAGCTTTATCTTACTGATGAGAAAGCTTCAACGCCAAGACCTATTCGTTCTCTGGAAGGTTTTAATAGAATTAATCTGAAAAAAGGAGCAACAAAAACCGTTGAGTTTGAATTAACACCGCGTCAATTTTCAATGATTAATAAGGCTGGCAAAAGAATTATTGAATCAGGATGGTTTACAATTTCTGTAGGAGGAGAACAACCTGGATTTTCAGGAAGATGTGATGCCGCTACAACAGGAACACTTAATGATCGTATCAGACTCACAGGGAAAAAAGTTAATATAAAGTAAGAATATGATAAGAGATTTGATTTTATTTTTTTTAATAACTGTATTTACAATTGGTACGGTTAATGCACAGAGTGTAGGAGCAAAAATAGTTTTTGATAATGAAGAACATAATTTTGGAACAATTAAAGAAGAAGCAGGTGCACAGTCGTTTATATTTTCTTTTACAAATAAGGGAGATAAACCTCTTATAATACAGTGGATTAAGGCATCATGCGGTTGTACAACTTCTGACTGGACAAAAGAGCCTGTAATTCCCGGAGCTAAGGGGAAAATTATGGTCACTTATCATCCCGAGAACCGTCCCGGTGAATTTCAGCAAAGACTTTGTATTTTTTCCAATGCTGAAAATGGTCAGAGTTTTATTGGAATTCATGGATACGTTAAGCCTCGTAAAAAAACTATTACTGAATTATATCCTGTAAAAATAGGCGATGTTATAGCTCAGTCCGGCCGTATAATTTTTCCTTCGGTCAAAAAAGGCAAAATGCAGACCGACAGTCTGGAAATATATAATAATACTGAAAAGACTGTTTATTTAAGTTTTCATGCTACTCCGGCGTATATAAAAATACAGGTGCCTCCTGAAAAATTAAGTTCTCATCAAAAGGGTTATATAGTTGTTACTTTTGATGCATCAAAAATTGATACATACGGATATGTTATGAACCGGATTTATATAAACACAAACAACAGTTTTGATTTTCATAATTCGCTTTTGGTATCTGCCAATATTGAGGAAGATTTTTCTTCCCTAACTCCGGAGGAATTAAACAATGCACCTGTTATTTCATTTGATTCAAAACGTTTTGATTTTGGTAATCTTAATCAGCAGGGTGTGGTTTCTCATAAATTTATTATTAAAAACACAGGGAAAAATAATCTTATAATAAGAAGAATAAAAACTTCGTGTGGTTGTACTGTAGTCACACCCGGTAAAAAAATTATAGCTCCTGATGAAGAAGTTCCATTAATGGTAAAATTCAATCCACGAGGTAAAGACGGCCGGCAAATAAAAGCAATAACAGTTATTTCAAATGACCCTAAACATACCACATCAATTTTGTGTATTTTAGCAAATGTTTATTCTTTTTATTAATAAATTTACAAACTAAATGTACTAATTATATTTCAGTAAAATTAAAAATGTATGAGAAAAATTATTGTCTTAAGTGTGGTTATACTTTTTGTATTTGCTGCCTGTCAGAATAAATCCGGGAATTATAAGATTTCAGGAGAAATAGCCGGTGTAGATTCAGGGAAAGTTTATCTTTTAAAGCCTGAAGTTGGGAAAGCTCCTATTGTTGAAGATACGGCAGATATTGTAAACGGTAATTTTGAAATGGAAGGAACTGCAGGGAAATATGCAACATTTCATCTTTTGCGTCTAAATAAAAAACAGTATTTTGCAGAATTTTTCCTTCAAGGAGGTAAAACAAATATCACAGCCTATAAAGACAGCACCATAAATGCAACAAAGATCTCAGGCTCTTCAGAAACTGATATTTTTAACATATTTATTAAAGAATTAGCTTCACTTCAACAGAAAAGGAATAAATATAAACAGGAATATCAGGCTGCGGCTGCTAAACAAAATCAGCAGGAAATGGATCGTATACAGGCAGATTTTCAGGCCTCTTCTGATAATATGATAGTATATACAAAGAATTTTATAAGAGAAAATAATAATTCAGTAGTAGCTCCTTTTATTCTTTATAACCAGCTGGCTCCTTCACTTGAATATGATCAGTTGAAGGAACTTACAGATACTATTTCACCTGAATTGCAAGGTTCTGAGTATATGAGTAAATTAAATGAATATCTGAGCCGGAAAGCCAAAACAGCCATAGGTGCAATTGCTTCTGATTTTACTATGAAAGATACCGAAGGGAATGATTTTACATTATCATCATTACGTGGAAAATATGTGCTTATAGATTTTTGGGCTTCATGGTGCAGTCCCTGCCGTAAGGAAAATCCAAATGTAGTAACTGCCTATAATAATTTTAAAGACAAAGGATTTGATATTGTAGGAGTCTCTCTTGACAAAGATAAAAAGGCTTGGGTAAAGGCAATAAAAGATGATAATCTGACATGGCATCACGTATCTGATTTAAAATTCTGGAATAATGTAGTAGCCCGTACATATGGAGTGCAAAGCATTCCTTATAATTTATTACTTGATAAAGAAGGGAAAATTATAGCCATGAATCTTAGAGGAGAAAATCTCTCAAAGAAACTAAAAGAAATAATGCCGGAATAAGCTACAATTAAAAATTATTAATTACAGGTTCAGTCGCAAATTATCGTGTCTGAACCTGTAATTATTAACAGGAGGAATCGTCAAAAGTACAGGACAGATTAAATAAACGCAATATATTGTATCTCTGTATAGTTTATATTCTGTAATCTGTTATTTGTACTTAATTTTGGCGAATATAAAATTATAGAAACCAGGAATAATATATGATGCAGAAAGTGGAAAAGGACAAAGAACAAGAGATGACAGAAAATCAGGAAGAAAAGATTATTGTCAGAGGAGCCAGGTCTCATAATTTAAAAAATATAAATGTAGATATTCCACGTAATAAACTAACTGTCATTACAGGATTAAGTGGAAGCGGAAAATCGTCATTGGCTTTCGATACACTTTATGCAGAAGGGCAGCGAAGATATATTGAAACATTTTCATCATATGCACGTTCTTTTCTGGGAAATATGGAACGTCCTGATGTGGATCTAATAACCGGACTAAGTCCTGTTATTTCAATAGAGCAGAAGACTACCAACAAGAATCCGCGTTCTACCGTAGGAACAGTAACAGAAATTTATGGTTTTCTGAGATTATTATATGCCAGGGCTGCAGATGCCTATTCTTATAATACGGGAGAGAAAATGTTGAAATATACAGATGATCAGATAATGTCTCTGATTCGCAAGAATTTTTCCGGCAGGTATGTTTTTATTCTGGCGCCTCTTGTAAGGGGACGAAAAGGTCATTACCGTGAATTATTTGAACAGATTAGAAAGAAAGGTTTTCTGTATGTGCGTATAGATGGTAAAATTGAAGAACTGGAACCTAATAAAAAATTAGATCGTTATAAAACCCATTTTATAGAACTGGTAGTTGACAGACTTGTTATAGAAGATAAAAATGAAAAACGAGTTCAGAGTTCTCTGAAAGTAGCCATGAAACAGGGACATGGTGTTTCCCTGATTATGGATAAGGAAACAGAAGAACTGAAATATTACAGCAGTCAGCTGATGTGTCCTACTACAGGAATTTCCTATCCTGAACCTGCACCATACAGCTTTTCCTTTAATTCTCCGCAGGGAGCCTGTCCTGTCTGTAACGGACTGGGTGTTGTCTCAGAAATGGATGAGGCTAAAATTATTCCTGATAAAACAAAGAGTATAGGGCAGGGAGGAATAATACCACTTGGTGCAAAGAAAAATACCCTGATATTCTGGCAGATAGAAGCCTTGGGCGAAAAATACGGATTTAATCTAAAAACCCCCATTAACGATATTCCTGAAGATGGAATTAAAGCTGTACTTTATGGTACAACTGAACATTTAATTTTAAAAAATTCACCTCTGGGAGTCTCTGCAAATTACGCAATGAGTTATGAGGGAATAGTAAAATATATAATTAATACCCAGCAAGAGGATAGTGCATCCAAAACTGCTAAAAAATGGGCTAATCAGTTCTCACAAAAAAAGGTTTGTCCCGAATGTAAAGGTCAGAGATTAAATAAAGTGTCCCTGTCTTTTAAAATCTTTGATAAAAATATTTCGCAGCTATCTCATATGGATATTGCAGAGCTGGATAACTGGTTTGCCACTCTTGATGAACATTTAACCGTAAGGCAGAGAGAAATCGGAACAGAAGTAATAAAGGAAATAAGAACGCGTATACGTTTTCTTTTGGATGTAGGTCTGGATTATCTTTCACTTGATCGTCCTTCCGTATCTCTTTCAGGAGGAGAAGCACAGAGAATCCGTCTTGCTACCCAGATAGGCTCTCAGCTGGTAAATGTCTTATATATTCTTGATGAACCCAGTATAGGCCTTCATTGTCGTGATAATGTAAAACTAATTAACTCGCTCAAGGAACTCAGGGATGAGGAAAATTCAGTGATAGTTGTAGAACACGACAGGGATACCATGATGGCTGCCGATTATCTAATAGACATGGGGCCATATGCCGGCATACACGGAGGAGAAGTTGTTGGTGCCGGAACGCCCGAAGAAGTTTTAAAAACAGACACACTAACCGCTAAATATTTACGTGGTGATTTAAAAATAGAAATACCCAAAAAAAGACGTACCGGAAACGGAAAATTTTTAAAAATATCCGGTTGTGCCGGTCATAATTTAAGAGGAGTTGACGCAACTTTTCCTCTTGGAAAACTTATATGTATTACCGGAGTATCGGGAAGTGGAAAGTCCAGCCTTATAAACGGAACTTTGCAGCCATTGCTTAGTCAGTATTTCTATCATTCACTGAAAGATCCTTTGCCTTATGATAAAGTATCAGGCATAGATAATTTAGATAAAATAGTACAGGTAGATCAGTCTCCTTTAGGCAGAACTCCCCGTTCTAATCCAGTAACATATACCAATATTTTCTCAGATATCAGAGATCTTTTTGCCCAGCTCTCTGAATCTAAAATCAGAGGTTATAAACCGGGTCGTTTCTCCTTCAATGTAAAAGGCGGTCGTTGTGAAGAATGTAAGGGTGCCGGAATGAAACTCATTGAAATGAATTTCCTCCCCAGTGTTTATGTACGTTGTGATAAATGTAACGGTAAGCGTTATAATCGTGAAACACTGGAAGTAAAATTTAAAGGAAAATCTATAAGTGATGTCCTTGATATGACCATAAACCAGGGTGTTGAATTCTTTGAAAATATTCCTTCAGTTTCTTATAAACTAAAAATTTTACAGGAAGTAGGATTGGGATATATAAAGTTGGGACAATCTTCCACCACATTGTCAGGCGGAGAATCACAGCGTGTAAAGCTCTCCTCCGAACTTTCAAAGAAAGATACCGGGCAGACACTTTATGTACTTGATGAGCCTACCACAGGGCTGCATTTTAAAGATATTCAGGTTCTGCTTGAAGTGTTAAACAAACTTGTAGACAGAGGTAATACAGTAATAATTATAGAGCATAATATGGATGTTATAAAAGTTGCCGATTATGTTATAGATTTAGGTCCCGAAGGCGGACGTGGAGGAGGCGAAATACTATGTGCCGGAACTCCCGAAGAAGTAGCTGAGAATAAAAGATCTTATACAGGATTTTATCTGAAGAAAGAAATGAATCTGTGAAAATGCTTGAATTAAATTTTACCAAGGGGATATATTTTATTAATTCATGAATTGAAAAAAATAATAAATGAAGACAGAAAAAACGATAGAAATATATTGTGAAAACAATCATGCAAAGAAAATATATCCTCTGGGAATAACTCTTGATGAAATAAAAGAAGATTTAAATATAAAGTTACCAAATCAGATTCTCGGAGCTATTGTAAATAACAGAATTAAGGAATTGTCATATAATGTTGTAAAGTCAAAACGAATTTCTTTTATTGATTATTCCAATGAAGAAGGACGCCGTCTTTATATACATTCGTTAATGTTTTTGTTATATGTAGCAGTACGTGATGTTTTTCCCCGGTCAGGATTAAAAATAGTTGCAGGAATCAGTAACGGATATTATTGTGTAATTAAAGGTAAAAGGAGAAAATTAACAGATGAGGATATAGAATCAATAAAAAAAAGGATGGATAGTCTGGTTAAGAAAGATGTTCCTTTTGAAAAAAAAGGACTTCTTACAGAGGAAGCCTTAAAAATTCTTAAAAAGCAGGGACTTAGCAGTGGTGCCAGGTTAATTAACCAGAGGGGACAGTTATATTCTTATCTTTATTGTCTTGAAGGATATGTAAACTATTTTTTTGGACATCATGTTCCTTCGTGTGGTTTCCTAACTAATTTTGGATTATCTCCTTATTTCGACGGTTTTCTATTACAGCTTCCGGAAAGAGATAATTTTAAAGAACTTTATCAGGTAAAAAAGGAAGAAAAATTATTTAATATTTTTAAAGAGCATAAACGTCGTCTTGAAATTTTGGGAATTTCCAATGTAAGCAAACTAAATAAAGCCATATTAGACAAAAGAGGCGGGGGTATAATAAAGGTAGCTGAAGCGTTACACGAGAAAAAAATTATCAATATAGCCAATGAAATTGAAAAACGTCGGGATAAGGTAAAATTGATTCTGATTGCCGGTCCATCGTCTTCGGGGAAAACTACATTCAGCAAGCGTCTTGCAGTACAGCTTGCTGTAAACGGTTTTGTTCCCCATACTATTTCTATGGATAATTATTTTGTAGATCGCAGAAATAGTCCCATGGATAGCAAGGGTAATCTTGATTTTGAATCTTTGCGTGCAGTTGATGTAGAATTTTTTAACAAACAGTTAAATCAATTATTCAGCGGAGAAACTGTAGAATTGCCTAAATATAATTTTATTACAGGGCAGCGCGAACTTTCAGGGAAGAAACTCCGTCTTGATACAAATCATATATTAGTAGTAGAAGGTATTCACGGCATGAATCCCGAATTGTTAAAAAAAGTTGATGAAAGTATGTGCTATAAAATATTTATTTCGGCTCTTACACAAATTTCCATAAATAACAGCAATCCAATTTCTTCTACCGACAACAGGCTTATCCGCAGAATTATTCGGGATAATAATTATCGCGGATATTCGGCAAAAGACACAATTAACCGCTGGTCAAGTGTGCATGAGGGAGAAGATCGTTATATTTTCCCCTATCAGGAGAATGCAGATATCATGTTTAACTCATCACTGGTTTATGAGTTGTCTGTACTAAAAAAATATGTCGAACCTTTACTGAAATCCGTTCCGGAAAACAATGAAGCATATTGTCAGGCAAGCAGGCTGCTTAAATTTCTGGAATATTTCTATTATATGAATGATGATGAAATTCCCCCTACATCAATTCTGCGTGAATTTCTGGGTGGAAGCAGCTTTAC
>JAENXA010000284.1 GCA_016649735.1 Prolixibacteraceae bacterium
ATTGTGGAAGAACCTCTGGCTACAACTTCTTTTATCCCGATGTATTATCTCTCAAAACTATCATCTAAGGATGTAAAGGTGGTTTTAACCGGACAGGGTGCCGATGAATCATTGGGTGGTTATACGAGATATCAGTGTGAATTGTATAAAGAAAAATATCCGGATTTTCTTTTAAAAATCATTTCGGGACTAATTAATATCTCGGGGACTAAAAAAACTAAACTTAAAGTAGCATCAAGGGCTTTTTCTTCAAATAACGAGATTGAAAGGTTTATAAATCTTTACAGTAATTTTACACCTAAAGAGGTAACAAGGCTTACAGGCTTGTCTGATATTCCTTCTGCAAAGTACATTAATTATTTCTATAACCTCCTTAATTGTAAATCGATGCATAGTTCTGCAGAGAAGATGATGGCTTTGGATTTACATATGAATCTATCTGACGATTTATTGATGTATACGGATAAGATTACTATGAATTTTTCGATGGAATGCAGAACTCCTTTATTGGATCTACCTCTTGTTGATTTTATTATGCGTCTTCCCCAATCATATAAGCTTGAAATTGGACGGACAAAAATCATACACAAGCAGTATGCTAAAAATGTTTTGCCTCAATCTATAATAGACAGGCCTAAATATGGTTTTCAGTCGCCCACTGATATATGGTTTAGAAAAGATATGGGCAGAATAAGGGATGTATTACTTTCTTCGGATAATACGTTATTACAATATCTTGATAAAAAAGAGATTGAGAATATATTAAATTTGCATCAGAAGGGATTTAATAAGGAGAAACAGATTTTTCTTCTTTTAAGTCTGAGTGACTGGTGTAATTCGATGAATGAATAAAAACTAAAAACTAAAATAATATTATGAATTCTGTATATCTTAATGGAGTAAAAACTTATTTCGGGTCGGATAGAGATGAGCTGATTGATCTTGCATTAAAAGAAAAAAAGATATTGATTGCTATTACTTCTGAAAAAATATTTCAGGCTACTGATGAAACACGAAATATCATAAATAAGAATATAGGGTATACGGATGCTATGGGTTCTGTATGGGCTTTGCACAGGAACGGTTTTAAAGAGGCTATAAAAATTCGCGGTTGTGAATTATGGCTGGATATAATAAGGAAAGTCTATAAAGAAAAAAGTTTTTATCTTATTGGTTCCACGCAGGATACTATCGAAAAAACGGTTGCTAAATTAAAAAAAGAGTTCGACGGTATTAATATAGTAAATTTCAGGAATGGCTTTTTTAAAGATGAAGGGGAAAATAAGGCTTTAATTGATGATATTGTTTTAAAAAAACCTGATGTTGTTTTTGTTGCCATGGGTTCGCCTAAACAGGAATTTTTAATGAATGAAACGGGGAAAGTGCATTCTGCTGTTTATCAGGGTCTGGGTGGTAGTTTTGATTTGTATATAGGTAATGTAAAACCTACTCCTGAATGGTGGAATAAGATTTTTAAAGTTGAAGGGTTATACAGAATGCTATCTGATATTACTAATAAAAGACGCCGGCAAAG
>JAENXA010000016.1 GCA_016649735.1 Prolixibacteraceae bacterium
ATAAAAGAAGATAAAAACAGACAAAATCTGCGTTTTTTAAAAAAACGCTGCTGATACACTCAACAAACTAAATAATAATAAAGAAGACTTCTATTTTGCAAATTTTAATGGTTTTTTCCCTTTATTGTTTAGTGAATCGGAAATAATTTTTAAATTTGCCACAGTCTAAAGAGAATATTAATACTTTTCTTAAGCAAATAAGCGGGAGTAGCTCAGTGGTAGAGCATTAGCTTCCCAAGCTAAGGGCCGCGAGTTCGATCCTCGTTTCCCGCTCATAAAAATAAACCGGACACATATTGTTACCGGTTTATTTTTTCTTAAAACTCTTCAAAAATCCATACCTTTATAAAAGAAACCGGACACAGATAAAAAGATCAGTGCCCACAAAAAATTGCTCCTCAAGTTTTATTTTTAATTTATTTATTGATGAACCAATTTTACACAGAAATAGAAATACCCAAATATAAATGGTCAGCCGGATATAAAGACAAACTTATCTTCATTGGATCATGCTTCTCCGAAAACATAGGGAATCAGCTAAGCCGTTTGAAATTTAACACAGACATAAACCCCTTCGGCGCACTTTACAATCCGGCATCAGTACTAAAAAGCATCAAAATACTTCTATCAGAAAAAGAATACAAAAAAGAAGATCTGTTTAAAAAAGACGGAATATGGGGAAGCTTCGATCATCACGGGAAATTTTCATGTGACACAGAAAAAGAAACACTTCAAAAAATCAACAACCGTATAAACTTTTCCCGTCCCTTTTTAAAACAAGCGAACTATCTCTTTCTAACATTCGGAACATCATGGGTTTACCACCTGAAATCAACAGGGGAAATCGTATCAAACTGCCATAAATTTGCAGAAAATAACTTTCAAAGGAATCTCCTATCTCCTGAAGAAATCATAAAAGAATATAAAAAATTTCTACCCGAATTATGGACAGCAAACCCGAATCTTAAAATAATATTCACAGTAAGCCCTATACGTCACAAAAGAGACGGATTCATAGACAATCAGATAAGTAAATCAGTACTTATTTATGCAATACATCAAATTATTGAAACATTCGGAAAAGAGAAATGTGATTATTTCCCGTCATACGAAATAATGATGGACGAACTACGCGACTATCGTTTTTATGATTCAGACATGATACATCCCGGACAGGTAGCAATAGACTATATCCTTGAAAAAATAAAAAATACACTAATATCCAAAGACAGTCTTCTTCTAATGGAAAAATTATCCAAAATAATAAAAGCCCGTGAACACAGAATACTTCATCCGGGATCAGAAAGCTACATAAAATTTATAACACAAAACATAACAAAAATAAACAACCTCACAGCTAAATACCCCTACCTCAACCTCTCCGAAGAAAAAGAATACTTCGAAAAGCAAACAAAGTCTAAATAAATTACTCAACGTGAGAGCAAAAGCGCAGACACATAAATTAAACTAATAAAAATATAGTTATAGGCCAAGATCAAAACGAGCCTCTTCGCTCATCATAGTTCTGTCCCATGCAGGCTCAAAGGTAATCTGAACATCAACATATTTAATCTCAGGTAAACTCATAATATTATCACGAACTTCATCTACCAGCTGGTCGGCAATCGGACAACCCGGGGAAGTAAGAGTCATAAGAATCTTAACTGAATTATCATCATCCACCGATACATTATATATAAGACCCAGATCATAAATATTAACAGGAATTTCCGGATCAAAAACATTCTTAATTTCTTCAATAACCCTTTCAGTAATTGTCTTCATAATAAATAATTTTTTAATGTTGCTTATTTGTTACAAATGTCAAAAAATGCACCACAACTAATTAATTCTTAGTTCCCGCCTCTTCCAGTTCCTTATAGGCAACAGCATACAAACGCATCTGTTTAATCATAGAAACCAGACCATTCGACCTTGTAGGCGACAAATTCTGTTTTAATCCTAAATCATCAATGAAATGCAAATCAGCATCAATAATCTCCGAAGGACTGCGATTAGAAAGAACCCTTAAAAGCAAAGCAACAAGACCTTTAACAATAATAGCATCACTCTCACCCCTAAAAGAAATCAGACCATCCTTATATTCAGGAATCAGCCATACTCTCGACTGACAGCCATCAATAAGATACTTCTCCTTCTTCTCATCAGGATTCAGCGATTCCGGGTCATTTCCCAGTTCAATAAGATAACCGTATTTATCCATCCAGTCATCATAAAAAGAAAACTCATCAATAATTTCCAATTGTACTTCTTCAATAGTCATCACAATAATATTATACTTCGTTTTTTTTATTCAGTCTGACATACAGACTCATATATATATTAGATATTCTATTCGTTAATCTTTGCGCCGCCAAGCATTTTAATCGCCTTTTTCAATAACACTATAAACGAATCCACCTCAGCAAAAGTATTGTAAACATCAAAAGAAACACGAAGCATACCACTAACACCATAATGATCCATAACCGGATCAGCACAAAGCCTGCCCGAACGCAAGGCAACACCACCCTTATCAAGAATCATCGCCAAGTCATAATGATGAATTCCCTTAATATTAAAAGAAATTACCGACGAATGATCCTTCCATGTACCATAAATAATAACGCCCTTAATTTTTTTCAATTCATCCATACAATAACACGTCAGAGAATTCTCATAGGATATCATAGCATCAGTATCCATTTCATTTAGATAACGCACAGCCTCACCAAAAGCAATCACCCCTGTAATATCAGGAGTACCCGCCTCAAATTTATAGGGCAACGAATTATATGTAGTCTTCTCAAACTTAACCACCGAAATCATCTCACCACCGCCCTGATAAGGAACCATTTTATCCAAAAGCTCACGTTTCCCGTACAAAACCCCAACACCGTTAGGACCATACATCTTATGAGATGAAAAAGAATAAAAATCAGCATCCATATCCTGAACATCAATCTTAAAATGCTTCACCGATTGTGCACCATCCACAAGCACCTTAATACCATGGCTGTGAGCCTTCGCAATAATCTCCTTAACAGGATTAACCATACCCAGAGTATTGGAAATATGAGCCACAGCAATTATTTTAGTTTTTGAAGTAATAAGAGAATCAAGCTTTTCCACTTCCAGACGACCATCATCAGAAAAAGGAATCACTTTAATAACAGCCTTCCTGCGCATAGCCATCATCTGCCAAGGAACAATATTTGCATGATGCTCCATTTCAGTAAGAATAATCTCATCACCTTCATTAATAAAAGACTCTCCAAACGAAAAAGCAACAAGATTCATACCCTCAGTAGCACCCTTGGTAAAAATAATCTCTTCCCTAAACCTCGCATTAATAAAATTCTTAACAGAATCACGAACAGCTTCAAATTCAGCCGTCGCTTTATCAGCCATATAATGAGCACCCCTGTGGATGTTACCATAATATTCTAAAACGAGTTGCTCCTCCTTTTTCAATACAGAAAGAACCTTCTGAGCAGAAGCAGCACTGTCAAAATAAATCAGCGGCTTCCCATAAACTTTCTGATCAAGAATAGGAAAATCTTTTCTAATTTTTAATATATCCAATGCCATTTTTTTCCTCCTTAAAAAAGGGTTACTCCTTTGCTCCGCCCAATTTACGAGTAACCATATCAGTCATATACTTCTTAATCTTATCATTTTTAAACTTATCAATCACCTCACCGGCAAAAGCATTCATCATAAGCATCTTAGCCTCATCCTTTCCAATACCCCTCTGCTGCATATAAAACAAAGCTTCCTCATCAATCTGACCAATAGTTGCACCATGACTACATTTCACATCATCAGCATCAATAATCAGCTGAGGCCGGGTATTCATCACAGCCTTTTCTGTAAATAAAATATTATTATTTTTCTGATAAGCATTAGTTTTCTGGGCATCACGAAAAACATGTATTCTACCATAAAAAGACCCTCTGGCATTCTTCTCAAGCATATATTTATAATGCTGATCACTCGAGCCATTAGCTTTAATATGATCAACCTTAGTATACTGATCAAAATG
The DNA here is from genome assembly GCA_016649735.1 of Prolixibacteraceae bacterium. GTDB lineage: Bacteria > Bacteroidota > Bacteroidia > Bacteroidales > Prolixibacteraceae > JAENXA01. Next base: position 4,046 of record JAENXA010000016.1, read on the forward strand.
CTGATCCTCACCAATCACAGACAATCCATAAAGTTTAGCCTCAGAAAATTCACCATCAATAGCAACCTTAAGATTATTTCTGATCCAGGCACCTCTCACAGGATTAATTTCAGTCTGCAAAAAAGAATTATCCTTCTGATTAGTAAAAATAGAATGAACAGACCTTGACTCATCATTAAGATCCTGAATCTCACAAAAATTCAGAGAAGAATAACTATCAATAAATATTTCAGTAACATTATCCGAAAACATCTTCTCCGAAAAAGCCGAAACATCTTCATATAAAATAGAAACTTTGCTACCTGTGCCAAGAACAATAAGATTACGCTGAGCAGAAAAAGCCGGTCTCTTTGAATAATTCACATTAAGAATACAAACCGGTTTATCAATAACAACATTAGATGGAAAACATAAAAACAGACCATCCCTAAAAAAAGCATTATTAAGATCAACCAGAGCATCCTCAGACTTTCCTGCCTGAACATTTAAAAACGAAGAAATCATATTCTGTTCCTGTACACCTGTCTCACACAAATTTCCAACAATCATCCCTTCCGGAAAAGCAGCATCAGAATTAAGAGACTCGCTATACCTTCCGTTTATAGTAATTACAGTCAAAGCACCACGATCAATATTTTTTTCAGACAAAAGCTGACTTCTTGTAAAAGGGACCTCCTCTGTTTCTTCATAATCAAACTCTCCGATTAAAGAAAATTCATCATGAGAAAACTTGTAAGACTCATTCTTCGATCCCGGAAAACCCTTCTCCTTAAACCGAAGAATAGAATTTTCATGTATATTTTTTATCCATTCCGGACAACTATCCGTAATCTCATCAAAAAGTGAGACAAAACGATTGGCAGCCGGCAACAAATCACTTTCCTGTTTCATCTGCTACCTCTTTTTTAATCCAGTCATAGCCTCTCTCCTCCAATTCCTTAGCCAGTTCCTTACCCGCAGATTTAACAATCCTACCCTGATAAAGCACATGCACAAAATCGGGAACAATATATTCAAGCAGACGCTGATAATGCGTAATTAAAATTATTGAATTATGTGGACTCTTAAGAGTATTCACACCTTCTGCGACAACTCTTAAGGCATCAATATCCAGTCCTGAATCCGTCTCATCCATAATAGCCAAACTTGGATCCAGAATAGCCATCTGGAAAATCTCATTCTTTTTTTTCTCGCCACCCGAAAATCCCTCATTTACAGAACGATTAGTTAATCCTGAATCCAGATGCAGTAATTTCTGCTTACCTTTCATCAAATGGAAAAACTCTCTTCCCGTTAAAGGACTAAGACCACGATATTCTCTCTGAGCATTAACCGAAGCCTTTAGAAAATTAGACATCGAAACACCCGGTATCTCAACCGGATACTGGAAACTCATAAAAATACCCATTCTGGCACGCTCTTCAGGAGAAAAATCCAGAAGATTCTCTCCGTTAAAAGAAACCGTTCCATCTGTAATTTCATATCCCTCTCTACCCGTAAGAGCATTACTTAAAGTACTCTTTCCCGAACCATTTGGTCCCATAATAGCATGTACTTCACCATCACCAATCTCCAGATTAATCCCCTTCAGAATTTCCTTACCCTCTACAGCTACTTTTAACCCCTTTATTTTTAGCATAACAAATTCCTTTCTTAACTTAATTCATCGATTAACCTACACTACCCTTAAGGCTAATCTGTAATAATTTTTGTGCTTCAATCGCAAATTCCATAGGCAACCTCTTTAAAACATCAATAGCATAACCATTAACGATCAATGCAATAGCATCCTCTGTAGAAATTCCTCTCTGGTTACAGTAAAAAAGTTTATCCTCACCTATTTTAGAAGTAGTAGCCTCATGTTCAACCACCGAAGTACTATTTCCAACCTCAATATACGGAAAAGTATGAGCCCCGCATTTCGAACCCAGCAAAAGAGAATCACACTGAGAAAAATTTTTAGAATTAGAAGCCCCCGGCAACATTTTCACCATACCACGATAAGAATTATCACTTCTGCCACCGGAAATTCCCTTCGAAATAATCGAACTCTTAGTATTCTTACCAATATGAATCATCTTGGTACCTGTATCAGCCTGTTGATAATTATTAGTCACAGCCACCGAATTAAACTCACCTACCGAATTATCCCCCTTAAGAATACAACTCGGATATTTCCAGGTAATAGCAGAACCCGTTTCAACCTGCGTCCAGCTAATCTTAGAACCTTCTCCCCGGCATATAGCCCTTTTAGTAACAAAATTATAAACGCCACCCTTACCTTCTTTATTTCCCGGATACCAATTCTGAACCGTAGAATACTTAACCTCGGCATGATCCATAATAATAATTTCCACAATAGCAGTATGCAGCTGATTTTCATCTCTCTGAGGAGCAGTACATCCTTCAAGATAACTAACATAACTATCATCATCAGCAACAATTAAAGTACGTTCAAACTGCCCCGTACCTGCTGCATTAATTCTGAAATAAGTAGAAAGTTCCATAGGACATCTCACCCCTTTTGGAATATAACAAAAAGAGCCGTCAGAGAATACCGAAGAATTCAGAGCCGCAAAATAATTATCAGAAGGAGGCACAGACTTGCCAAGATACTTCTTAATAAGCTCAGGATATTTACGAATAGCCTCATTTATAGAGCAAAAAATAACACCTTTTTCGGCCAGAGACTTCTGAAAAGTAGTCTTCACCGAAACACTGTCAATTACTGCATCAACAGCAACTCCTCCACCCGAAAGACTTTTTCGTTCATCAAGATTAATACCAAGTTTATCGAAAGTATCAGAAAGTTCAGAATTCATCTCCCCGGTCTCTTCATTCTGAAAATGCTTATTTTTAGGAGCTGCATAATAAATAATATTCTGAAAATCTATAGGAGGTATCTTAAGATAAGCCCAATGAGGCATCTTCATTTTCCTCCACTGCTTAAAAGATTTCAAACGAAACTGAAGCATAAAATCAGGTTCATCATTTCGCAAAGAAATCTCACGAATAATATCCTCATTAAGTCCTTTGGGAAGGAAATCCATATCAACAGGAGAAACAAAGCCGAACTTATAATCACCTGAGGTAACGTCTTTTATTAATTTTTCCTGATCTTCCATAATGACTAATTTTAATTTTTATTTTAAGATTAAAAAAACCATTCTTCTTAAAATATATCTACAAATATAATGAAGTAACCATAGTTTAAGCCTTATATTTGTAGTTCACAATCAAAAATTTCGAATTATTAACAAGTAAACTAAAAAACATATGATAGAGAAGAAAAAAGCAACACCAATTTCAAAACTTGGAGAATTCGGATTAATAGAACATCTAACAAAAGACATAAAACCAAAGAATAAAGAAACAATAGAAGGAATTGGAGACGACGCAGCCATTCTTGATTACGGAGACAACCTTCAGGTAGTAACCACAGATCTACTTGTCGAAGGAATACACTTCAACCTGATGTACGTACCTCTAAAACATCTGGGATACAAATCAATAATGGTAAATCTCTCCGACGTATTTGCAATGAATGCCCGACCACTACAGGTAACCGTATCACTTGCCATTTCAAACAAATTTTCAATAGAAGCCATCGAGGAGTTATATCGGGGAATGAGAGAAGCCTGTGATAAATTCAACGTAGACCTGGTAGGAGGAGACACAACAAGTTCACTTACAGGACTGGTAATAAGCGTCACAGCACTGGGAAAAGTAAAAAAAGGAGAAGTCTCACGTCGCAGCGGATCAAAAGTAAACGATCTTATTGTAGTAACAGGAGATCTCGGCGGAGCATACATGGGACTTCAGCTACTTGAACGCGAAAATGAAGTTTTTAAAGTAGACCACAACATGAAACCGCAACTCGAAGGCTACGATTATATATTAAAAAGACAATTACGACCTGAAGCAAGAGGCGACATCATCGAATTTTTCAAAGAACAAAACATCATACCAACATCAATGATAGACATCTCCGACGGACTATCATCAGAACTACTTCACATCTGCAAAGAATCAAAAACAGGATGTAACCTTTATGAAGACAAAGTTCCGCTTGACAGCCAGACAAAAAAATTCGCCGAAGAGCTCAATATCAATCCGCTGGTAACAGCATTAAACGGAGGAGAAGATTACGAACTGCTTTTCACTATAAACATGAATGATTACGAAAAACTAAAAAACAATCCGGACTTCACATTCATAGGAAACATAACAGAAAAAGAAAAAGGAGCAAACCTTGTTACAACACTCGACGGACGATCCATTCCGTTAACAGCACAGGGCTGGAATCCGCTAAAATAATAATAAAAAGAGAATGGTATAAATACAAAATATTTATACCATTCTCTTTTTATAGTTAAAAATCCTGATCAATCAGGAAAATATCCTCTGATAATACCTCTCTTAGAATCATTCATAAACATAAGAATCTCATCACGTTCAGTAGTAGCCGGCATTTCAGCCTCAATGTAATCTTTAGCCTGAGCAGTATTAAGCCCCTTCTGATAAATCACACGATAAAGATCCTGTATCTGGTTTATCTGTATATTACTAAACTTTCTTCTCCTAAGTCCAACAGAATTTATCCCTATATAAGACAATGGTTCGCGTGCAGCCTTAATATAAGGAGGCACATCCTTACGAACAAGAGAACCTCCGCCAATCATTACATGACAGCCAATATGACAAAACTGATGAACAGCACTCATCCCTCCCAGAATTGCCCAATCATCAATCTTCACCTCACCGGCCAGCTGACAAACATTTGTCAGGATAACATAATTACCTATTTCACAGTCATGAGCTATATGCACATAGGCCATAATCAGACAATTATTACCAATAGTCGTTTTTCCACGTGCAGCAGTACCTCTGTGAATACTTACAAATTCACGAATAACAGTATTATCACCGATTTCCACCGTAGAATACTCACCCCTGAATTTTAAATCCTGAGGAATTGCACCAATAACAGCGCCGGGAAAAATACGGCAATTCTTTCCAATCCGGGTTCCCGGAAAAATAGTTGCATTTGACCCAATTCTTGAGCCCTCTCCAATTATAACATCCTTATCAATAGAAACAAAAGGTTCAATAACTACGTTATCGGCTACTTTTGCTTCTGGGTGTACATAAGCTAATGGTTGTTTCATCTTATAAATAATAATCAGACTTCATTTAAAGTCCTACACAAATTATATCTAATATTTTTAAAAAAATCACGCTGAAAATCAATTCTTTACAACACACTGATTTTAGATTTTCAAATCTAAAATCCCGCAAGTTAATATTTTTATTCTTTTTTCAGAACCATCTGCGCCATAAATTCACCTTCGGCACATAATTTATCACCTACGAAACATTGTCCTCTCAATCTGGCGACACCTCTTCTAACCTCAGTAAGAAGACTTACCTTAAGAATCATAGTATCTCCCGGCTGAACAAATCTTCTAAATTTAACATTATCCACCTTAATCAGATAAGTCATATAATGCTTCTTAAAATTATGCAGAACGAACAAACCTCCGCACTGAGCCATAGATTCAATGATAAGAGCCCCTGGCATAACAGGAGTCTCAGGGAAATGACCCTGAAAATAAGGTTCATTCACAGTAACATTCTTAATGCCCACAATAAAATCAGGAGTTATCTCTACCACTTTATCAACAAGCAAAAAAGGATAACGATGAGGAAGAAGCTTTCTTACTTCATTAATATCCATCACCGGTAAACTGTTAGGATCATAAAAAGGAGCTTCATTTCTCTCCTTATTAATTTCCTTCTTCAGCAACTTAGCAAATTCAGTATTCACAAAATGCCCTGGTTTAGTAGCAATAATACGACCTTTAATCCTCTTACCTACAAGACCTATATCACCAACAATATCCAGCAACTTATGACGGGCACACTCATTATCAAACTGAAGATCCAGATTATTCAGGATTTTCTGATCCGGACGAACCTCCACCTTATCATGATGGAACAACTTCGCCAGTCTGTCAAGTTCATCCTGTGGAACCTTATGATCAACAAGAATAATGGCATTATTAAGATCTCCGCCTTTAATAAGATTATTCTTAAAAAGTATTTCCACCTCACTAAGGAAAACGAAAGTACGGGCACAGGAAATCTCTTTCCTGTATTTATGAATACTCTCCAGAAAAGCATACTGATTACTAAGGAAAGAAGACTTAAATGAAATCTGAACATTCAGAGCATATTCGTCATCCGGCAGAACAACAATCGAAGACCCCGTTTTAGGATCACAATAAGATATCTTTTTTCTAACAACAAAATACTCTCTGTCAGCATCCTGCTCAACAATACCTATTCTTTCTATATTCTCAGCATAAATACGGGCACTGCCATCCAGAATCGGCATCTCATCCCCATCCAGCTCAATCAGCACATTGTCAAGATCCATCCCGACAATAGAAGACATCGCATGCTCAATAGTATGAATACTAATATTATCCTTACAAATCGAAGTTCCGCGTAATGTATCATTTACTAAAAAGGCATCAGCCTCAATAACAGGGCAATCAGCCAGATCCATTCGCTGAAACTTTATACCATAATTAACAGAGGCAGGTTTAAAAACCACACTAACATAACGTCCGGTATGTAAACCAACACCTTTAATACTAAATTCCTTTGCTAAAGTCTTTTGTTTCTCAAACATATTATATTTATATAAAACTTAAAATGCACCGGACAATAATTTCACTCTATCCCACTATCCTGTAACAGATATATTAAAAATTATTTTTTCAATTGCTCCTTCAATTCTTTCAGCTCTTTCTTAAGCGCAACAACATCATCATGTATCTCAGGCAGCTTACGATAAAGAACCATCGCCTTAAGAGCCCTGTCATAGGGCATAGCAGGAAGGCCCATTATAGTATTATTATCTTTTACATTCTTATCAATTCCCGTCATAGCACCAACTTTAACCCCATTGCCAATCTTAATATGACCGGCAACACCAACATGACCTCCAAACATACAGTTATTACCAATCTTAGTAGAACCGGCAACACCCGTCATCGCAGCCATCACCGTATTCTCTCCAACCTCACAATTATGAGCAATCTGAATTAAATTATCAATCTTGGCACCCTTATGAATAATAGTAGATCCCATAGTTGAAGCATCAATTGTAGTATTGGCACCAATCTCAACATCATCCTCAAGCACAACATTTCCTATCTGTGGAATTTTCTCGTATGTACCATCTTCACGCGGAGCAAAGCCAAAACCATCAGCACCAAGAACAACACCGGCGTGAATAATACAATTATCACCTATCTCACAATTGTCATATATTTTAGCCCCGGCATAAATTATCACATTATTCCCAATTTTTACATTATCACCAAGAAAAACCTGAGGATAAATTCTCGAATGATCTCCAATACAGACATTAGCACCAATATAGGCAAAAGCGCCAATATAAATATCCGTTCCCAACTTAGCAGAAGAATCTATAAAAGAAGGATTTTCAATACCGGTTTTGGGAACTATCGACTGCTGATACAAAGTAAGCAAAGAAGCAAATGCTTCATAAGCATTTTCAACTCTTATTAAAGTACAGGATACCGGTCTCTCCAGTTCAAAATCATTATTAACCAGCACAAGAGAAGCTCCTGTTTTGTACAAATACTTATTATATTTAGGATTAGATAAAAAGGCCAGAGTACCCGGTTTGCCGTCCTCTATTCTTGATATATTAGTAACAGTTATATTTTTTTCGCCTTCAATAGTTCCGTGTAAATATTCAGCGATCATTGACGCATTAAATTTCATATCTATAATTTTTTTGAGCGATGCAAAAATAGTTCTAAATTAATTAATGTCCAATTCTTTCGGATAACAGACAAAATATTTACGTTCTTTACAGGACATATTTGCCAGATTAATATCAGACACTTCACTTAATTCTTTAACCATTCCCGACTTAAACTGAACATATATTTTACTCTCATCCATAGAGTATGTAGCATTTTCCACAAAATTCATCATAAGAAAATAATGCAAGTCTTCTTCACCCACATGAAAATAATCAATAATCTTTTTCTTAACATTAGTAATAAAATTTTCAGCTATAGGATCTTTTTTAAGAACAATCTTAAATAACCTACGTTCTATAAGACACCTCGAAAGAAAAGACAAAATAAAATCATCGTGATGCTGCCACTCTTTAACCGAAGTAATAATATCATTATCATCAAGTTCTGCAAAAATCGAAAGATAAGACCTACCGGTAGATTTCTCTTTAGAAAGGAAACAATCACTCTCAATTTTATTATGCAAAAAAACAGACAGTACAAAAGGAGCAGGAACACAAACACCATTTCTGGTCAATTCCCTGGCACGTTTAAGAATATTTAGTAAAATATTATCAGCCACAATTACCGTTTTGTGAAGATAAACCTGCCAGTACATCAATCGTCTGGACATAAGAAAATCCTCGACAGAATAAACCCCCTTTCCCTCAAAAACAATCATATCGTTAAAAACATTCATCATCTTAATAATACGGTCAGAACCAATAGACCCCTCTATAACACCTGTATAAAAGCTATCCCTCCTGAGATAATCAAGACGATCAATATCCATCTGACCGGAAACAAGCTGATGAAGAAATTTTTTGTGATACTTATTCCTGAAAATATTAATAGCAAGAGTTAACTTTCCGTTAAATTGAGAATTTAGCTCCTCAATAAAAAAATCAGAAATATCCTCATGCGACACCTCCACAATCGAATTTTCAAGAGTGTGTGAAAAAGGACCGTGACCAATATCATGCAACAAAATAGTAGCAGAAACAGCCTCAGATTCCTCTTCGGTAATTTTCACTCCCTTAAGACGAAGATTTGAAACAGCAGAACGCATTAAAAACACACAACCAAGTGCATGTTCAAAACGAGTATGATTTGCTCCCGGAAAAACAATGTTAGTTAAACCAAGCTGCTTTATCCTTCTTAATCTTTGGAAATAAGGATGTTCGATGATATCGAAAATAAGATCCGACTCAAGTTTAATAAACCCGAATACAGGATCATTGATAATTTTTTTCTTATTTATTTCCAAATGTTATACTTTTAATAATGCCAAAAATAAGAAAATTTCTCTAAATAACATTTATAAGTACAATATCTAAATTCCTTACGGATTTTAGACTATAACAAATTCACACAAATCATATATTTAAACAAAAAACTAATGAATTAAGTCCACATAATTTGAAATCTCAATAATTATTTATATTTTTGCGGAGAAGAAGGAGAAAAGAGAGATTAGGGGACATAAAGTCCCCTATTTTATTGATTATATATGATCGAAAAGAAAAAAATAATTCTACTCCTAAATGAATGGCTGAGTGAAGAACAATTTATAGTAGATGTTAAAATCAGCTGGGACAACCGGATAAATATTGTGCTTGACAGCGACAAAGGACTAAACATAAATGATTGTGTTAGTGCCAGCAGATACGTAGAAAGCCATATTGACCGGGAAAAGGAAGATTTTGAACTGATGATAATCTCAGCCGGAATAAATCAGCCATTAAAATTCCCCAGACAATATATAAAAAACATAGGGAATAAAATGGACGTGATATTATCCGACAAACAGAAAATCAACGGAACACTTAAGGCTGCAGATAACAACGGATTCGATATAGAATCAGTAACAAAAGAAAAAGTAGAAGGAAAAAAAAAGAAGCAAACAGTAACACGTCTGCATCATTTTTTATACGAAGAAATTAAAACAGTAAAAAACAGTTTAAAATATTAAAAACGGGACAGTATGGATAATCTTAATCTGATAGATACATTTTCCGAATTTAAGGATCTGAAAAATATAGACAGAGTCACAATGATGAATGTTCTGGAAGAAGTTTTTAGAAGCGTACTTCAGAAAACATACGGAACAGACAAAAATTTTGATATTATTATAAATATCGACAAAGGTGACTTTCAGATTCTAAGAAACAGGACAGTGGTAGCGAATGACAAAATAACCGATCCAAATTTACAGGTCACACTCACAGAAGCGAAAAAAATCGAAACTGACTATGAACTGGGAGAAGAAGTAACCGATGAGGTAAAACTTCAGGATTTTGGAAGAAGGACAATATTAAACATACGTCAGAATCTCTCCAGTCAGATACTGGAACTCGAAAAAGACCGCATATATAATAAATACAAAAGTAAAATAGGAGACATCGTAACAGGAGAAGTATATCAGATCTGGAAAAAAGAAATACTAATACTCGACGATGAAGGTAACGAACTAATTCTACCAAAAGCAGAACAGATTCCCAGTGATTTTTTCAGAAAAGGAGATCCTCTGAGAGCCATAGTTTTTAAAGTAGAACTAAGAAACAACACTCCCGTCATAATATTAAGCCGCACATCTCCGGTCTTTCTTCAGAGACTATTTGAAATAGAAGTACCGGAAATACTCGACGGACTAATCACAATAAAGAAAATTGTAAGAATGCCGGGAGAACGTGCAAAAGTAGCTGTAGAATCATACGACGAAAGAATAGATCCGGTAGGCGCATGTGTAGGAATGAAAGGATCCCGTATCCATGGTATAGTGCGTGAACTCAGAAACGAAAACATAGACGTCATCAATTATTCCAACAACCTTCAGCTTTACATTCAGCGATCACTAAATCCTGCAAAAATAACTTCCATCAAAATTAATGAAGACGAAAAGAAAGCAAACGTCTATTTAAAACCAGATGAAATTTCACTTGCAATTGGAAAAGGCGGACAAAACATCAAACTGGCCAGTCAGCTAACCGGATACGACATTGAAGTCTACAGAGAAATAAACACTGATGACGAAGATGTAAACTTAGATGATTTTTCAGATGAAATAGAAAGTTGGATAATAGATCAGTTAAAATCCATCGGATGTGATACAGCGAAAGAAGTCATAAGGATCAGTCGTGAAGAACTAATCAAGAGAACAGACATGGAAGAAGAAACAGTAGATAATGTTTTAAAGATACTCAAATCCGAATTCGAATAAAATAACAAAGAATTCTGACAAGTAAAAAGTGATTTTTTGAGGTTTAATGTATTGAGTATAACAAAAAAAGCATCATCTTTGATGAAGACTTTTAAGATAACAGGCAAATTTTTATCATTTATGAGTAATAAGAGGATAAGTAAGGTAGCAGGAGAATTTAACATAGGGACATCTACCATTATGGATTTTCTAAACAAGAAAGGTTTTTCTATTCAGAATCCAAATACAAAACTTACAGAAGATGCATATCGGCTGGTAGAAAAAGAATTTAAAGGCGACATTACACTGAAAAAAGAATCAGAAAAAATGAGTCTTAAAAGTCAGCGCCCCAAAAAAGAGACCCTAACACTTGAAAATTCCGGAGAAGAACCCAAAGAAAAGAAAAAGGAAACCGAAGAAGAAGAAAATTTTTCTTCAGATGAAATTCGTATTTCCAACCCCAGTGGTTCAGATATTCCTATTATACCCAAAATAGAAAAAAAGAAAATTGCTAAAAAAATATTCAGGGAAAATATAACACCGTTAGAAAAACCCAAAATTGTTGGTAAAATAGTTCTTACCCCCTCAGCTCATCCTTCTCATCCTTCCAAAGAAAAAGAAGAAAAGAAGCAGGATACCAAGCAGGATA
>JAENXA010000194.1 GCA_016649735.1 Prolixibacteraceae bacterium
ATTACTATGAACAGAAAGCCAAGCTAGGGAGCAAAATCGATCGTACGATCCATACGGAACGGCGGGCTGGAATCCTTTTTCTTCTGCATTTACAAAATACAGGAGCACAATCAATCAAAGATGCTACAGAAAGGCATGTTCTTAACTTTTTCTATGACGGAGAGAAAATCATCAGAAGCAAAGCGTATAAAGACAAGATTACTCCTGTCTTGAGGGCAGCAATTCCATTATATGGTGAACCAATCAAAAATTTATTATCATTATTCCCATCTATGCCTAAGAGTTATCAAAACTATCCATATTTAACTCAATTAGAGTCAGAAAAGTTCCGTATTTGGCTTGAGGAAGAGAACTCCCAACTAACATTATTGGATAAGGCTATTGCGACTATTGCTTATTATACAGGGCTTCGTGGAATTGATATTTTATCTCTGACACCAGAAAATATAGATTGGGATAAAGAAACGATTCATTTGCTTCAATCTAAAACCGGCATTGAACTGACATTACCAATGAATGCAATAGTTGGTAATGCAATCTGGGATTATCTCATTTATGAACGTCCCAGGTCAGAGGAAAAGATCATTTTTGTTAATGGAGTTAGACCATATAACAAGATCTCCAGCGCATGGAATCATCTAAAAAATGTATTTAACGAAGCCGGTGTACGTAAAGATGGTGGCAGAACAGGTGTTCGTATTTTCCGTCATCATTTGGCCACAGCGCTACTTAGGAAACAGGTTTCATCACCAGTTATAAGTTCCATATTAGGGCATACATCACCGGATTCCATTAATCCCTATGTTGATACAGACATTGAGCACTTGCGAGAATGCAGCCTTAGCATAGAAGATTATCCAGTAGCAAAAAAGATGTTTGAATTATGAAAAGGCCGTTTCGTTCATGTTTAGCTAAACAATTTGAAGAATTTGTTTACAGTAAAAAAGCATCCAAAAGATGGTGTCCGTCATACGAGGAGAACCTTCACTACTTTGATAATTATTGTGCATATCGGTTTCCAAATGCATCAGCCTTAGCGAAAAAAATGCTTGAGTGGTGCAATGAACGTCCGACTGAAAATGGAAACTCGTGCAAATACCGTATTACAGTAATATCCAATTTTGTAAAATATGCACAAAAGAAAGGATGGACAAAAATAGCCGCTCCCAAAGTACCTCCTCAGAAGCCATGTACATATGTGCCTCATGCTTTTACAAAGGATGAGCTAATCCGATTTTTTCAGTTGTGTGACATACATGTCACAAATGCTTTCAATTATCAGGATTACATCATTACTAAATTAAATAAGTTAGAACTACCTGTATATTATCGTCTTTTGCTAAGTACAGGCATGAGAACCAATGAAGCCAGATGGCTAAAGCGGTCTGATGTTAATCCGGGGGAAGGCGTAATTAATATTAATCAATCTAAAGGCGCTGATCAACATCGTGTTGCATTACATGAGAGTATGTTGAAACTTCTTGAAAAATATGATGAGAATATGGCTAAGATCATGCCTAATCGTATTTGCTTTTTCCCAAACAAGAATGATTGTTTCCATCGTCCGGCTTGGGCTGAATACCACTTCCGTATTATATGGAAAGAAGTCAGTAAAGAACCAGCTCGTCTATACGATTTAAGAAGCCATTATGCTGTTATCAATGTAACAAGATGGAAAGATGTTGGTTTTGAACTTCATGATAAGCTTCTGTGTCTTAGTCGTACAATGGGACATAGGCATGTAAGAAGCACTTATAGATATTTTAATCTGTCTCCTGCACTTGCAGATAAGATTAAAAACCTGACAGAAGAATCCTTTAATAATCTCCTTCCCAAATTACCTGATTATGAGTAAAAAAAATAATGAATGCCAAGTCATAGAAATAGCACGATTGACCTTCGACCGGATCAATACCTATATACCAACTTTAAGAACTAATAGCCCACATACGGTAAGAGCCTATAGAACAGCTGTAAACCTTTATATTAATTATCTGGAAGATAAAGGAATAACCAATAAGACGTTTAATGCAGAATGTTTCTCTGTGTCTTGTCTCAATGACTATATTATATGGCTCAAGCAGGAAAGAAACTGTTGCAATAAGACCTGTAACAACAGGCTGGCAGCTATTAAGTGCCTGCTAAAATATATAGGAATCAGAAATCCTACATATAAAGTATTTTATATGGATGCAGCCATATCAATCAAGCGGCTTAGAGAACGAAAATCAAAAGTACAAGGAATGACCAGAGATGCGGTAAGAGCAATACTTGACACACCCAATCCATCAAGTAAGGTAGGTTTACGTGACATCGCTATTATGTCTTTTGAATATGGTACAGCTACTCGCATAGATGAAGTATTGTCTTTAAAAATCAATAGCTTAAAGTTAAGTGCCGATATGCCATATGCTACAATCCTTGGAAAAGGAAATAAAATAAGAACTGTCTATCTGATGTCAGGATTAGTTCAGATTCTACAGAAATATATGAATATGTTCCATGTAGCAAAGCCTGAACCGAATGAATATCTGTTTTATTCTTCATGGCACGGGCAAAAATCGAAACTATCACAAGAAGCTATACGGAAACGCCTAAAAATATATGCGTCTAAAGCTCATGAGATCTGTAATGATGTTCCATTGGATCTTCATAGTCATCAATGGAGACATACAAAAGCCTGTCATTGGTTAGAAGACGGAATAAATATCGTAGAAATTAGTAAATTGCTGGGACATGAAAATATAGAAACCACTATGATTTATCAGGATATCACTACCAAACAGCAGATGAGGGCACTGGCTACTTTGGAAGATGAATCTACCAGTGCAATACCAAAGAAATGGAAACTTGAAAAGAATGTAGGTCTGTCAAATCTATTTCGTTTTACAAGAACACAGGGAGAATAAGCACTAAATATTATCCCAACTTCTTAGATGTAAACATCTGATAATGTTTTGTTTACAACAAAAGTTGGGATAATAAAAAGGTTGGGATAAGAAGCATTATCCAACTGTTGTGATAATGCTTCGGAACGGTCCATACGAAACATTAAAATAAAGCAAAAAGTATCAGGACAATTCCGCTCGCCCGAAGGATCTGCACGTTTTGCTATTCTGCGCTCGGTTACCGATACTGTTTTAAAGAACAACTTAAATGTTTTGGGAGCTTTAAATTTTATCGCTAATTTTAAGACTCGTATGTTTGCAAACATAATAAAAAGGAACTATCTGTTTATTAATTTTGTATTTTAGTAATTCAGGTGGAAGAAGACAATGAAGCGTATTAAGACAGGTACATTTACATTAAAAATGATGCCGCTATATCAGAAACAGC
>JAENXA010000149.1 GCA_016649735.1 Prolixibacteraceae bacterium
TAAAAATAAATTAATGTTTAGTATTCTCATAATTTTCTTTCGATAAAATAAATTTCATAAAATTAAATTTTAAAAATTAGAAGATAGTTTTTCTGTTTATCAGTCTATAACTTTTACCATTTTTATGGAAAGCTATTCATATAAATGGTGAGTCTTATCGAACTAAAAAAACTTTAATTTTTAATAAAAATATCACTAAAAAATAATTTTTATACTAACTTTAAAACTCTTTCAAGTGTACCACTTTGAATTACTGTGGTGGACCAGTTTCTTTTTACTATTTACATACATGCTTATTTACGAAAAAAGCTACATCGTTATTTGCAAGTTGCAGCTATCACTAGAATTATAAATTGCTAATCCGCTAACTGTCAATAGATACTTTTGGCGAGGGTGTCTTGAATTATTTGGATAGAGCATCACAACAAAGTCTTCTTTCATAGCAGGATACAAGTAATTCTTCATGAAGTTTTCACGATCCTTTAATCTCATTGCAGTTAACATATCCTTGATAGACAACTGCTGCTCACCTAAAACATTAATCAGATTCAGAATGGCAGGAGAACTTGTCGTAAGCTTGTCGGGTGCTTGTCGGGCGCTTGTCGGGTGCTGCTTTAAAGTCCATTCATTAGGAGCATCAATAACCATATATCTGTTTTTAAGTTCATTGCTTTCACCCATCATTAAGTTTCGAAAGAAACTAATCAAGAAACTCATATCCGGCTCAATTCCCGTGCGTACATTTCGATAATTCGCACGAACCAACGCATTTCGAAAATACCATGAATTATCAGCAAACAAATTATTGTTCACATTAAACCCAATGGAACGCAGATACTTTATTGTAAAAACTGCCGTGGTACGAGTATTACCTTCACCAAATGGATGGATTTGCCAGATACCGGAAACGAATTTACCAATGTGATTTACCACTTCGTCCATGGAAAGCCCTTTGTACAAAAAATTCTTTTCCTGTTCCAAATCATATTCCAAAGCTTTTCGCAAGTCTTCAGCATTGACATAAAGCACCGTGTCACCACGTAGTACCCATTCCTTTTTCGTGATGTCGTAATCTCGAATCTTTCCCGCAAAGTTGAAGATACCTTCAAACAATCGGCGATGAACGGAAGTGAAACCTGTAAATGAAAAAGCAAACGACTGTTCGTTTAATATTCTTGCAATGTTAGCAGAAACCTTGTCCGCCTCTTCCGTTTCCTCATCCTCTGATGTATGAACAGTCTTTGACTTATAATATCCATTGATAAGTTTCTTCACTTCATCAATATTGATATCACCTTCAATATGTTTGCGAGCGGTGTTTTTTAGATAGTTTGATGTTTTCAGACCATCTACCGCTTGCAAACCAATAGCCGTTTTCCATGCATAAGCCTTTTCTTTCTTCTCCGGCTCATCACCACGAATGTATGATTCAAAATCTATGTTCATATTGATAGTATATCACTTCTTATTGCAATATACACCAATTTTATTGGTAAATATTACAATGTTTATCAACAATATTAGTGAAACAGTAAAGATAGTACCGGAAAAATTATCAAGCATGAAAAACAATTGACATAGACAATAGGCAAAACAAACTGAAAAACTTTTTACCTGTTTAAGTTCTTTGCATAAATATGTATTAATGTCTTCTGCACATACTACTCCGCACAAAACAAGTAACAAATAAGAACGGAGTAAATCAAAATATTAATAAGTCGTAAATGATCCTCTGTCTCTCAAATATTTATGAATTTTATTGTAAACTTCTGCGTTATTTATCAGATATAGTATTGATAACCTTTCTTTTTAAAGAGAATTTTAATTTTTACATCATGATTAAAGTATTGTAACTTTTTGTTAAATACATTTTTTTAAGCAGCTGTATAAATAATAATTTGTATAACTTGTATCCTTGTAATAATACTGATTTCTATATAATAGAGATTACAAATTCTGAACTAACTCATTTTTAAGTACAGTATATAATTCAATAATGATTTGATATATTTGTGACTATTACATTTGATTAAAAACATAAAACTATATATATATGAGTTCCTGCACTGCTAAACTTCTGCTACATTGTCCTGACAGACCCGGTATTCTTTCTGAAATTACTAATTTTATTACAGTAAATAAAGGTAATATCGTTTATCTTGACCAATATGTAGATCACACTGAAAACATATTTTATATGCGCATAGAATGGGATCTTGAAGCTTTTCAAATTCCACGTGATAAAATAACCGAATACATAAATACATTATACGCAAAAAAATATAATATAAGTTATCGCCTTTATTTTTCTGATCAGATACCACGTATGGCTATTTTCGTATCTAAAATGCCTCACTGTCTTTATGATATGCTGGCCCGATATGCTACAAACGAATGGAAATGTGAGATACCACTTATAATAAGCAACCATCCCGACTTAAAGCATGTTGCCGATCGTTTTGACATTCCATATTATTGTTTTCCCATATCAAAAGAAAATCACGAAGAACAGGAAGCCAATGAAATGGAACTGCTAAAAAAGAATAAAATTGATTTTATTGTACTGGCGCGTTATATGCAGATTATATCAAATAAAATGATAGAGGAATATCCTAACAAGATAATTAATATCCATCATTCTTTTTTACCCGCTTTTGTAGGAGCAAGACCTTATCATGCTGCGTTTAAACGAGGTGTTAAAATTATTGGTGCCACAAGTCATTATGTAACAGAAGATCTTGATGCCGGACCTATTATCGAACAGGATGTTGCCCGTATAACACACAAAGACACAATTGAAGCTATTATTAATAAAGGTAAAGATCTGGAAAAAATTGTTCTCTCAAGAGCCGTACAGAAACATATAGCACGCAAAATCCTTACATTCAATAATAAAACAGTTATTTTCACCTAACGGGAGTAGGGTTTGTTTAATTTGTATAGCATTATACAATAACAAGGTGTTATATTTATATATCAGAAGAATGTTCAGTCTCAGAACCAAAATAATACTGCATTTCAGAAAAATCACCAATATAATGTTCGGATAGCGATCTGCCATGATTATCTGATAACATAACAAAAAAATACCCGTTATTCCAAAAGTCCTGCTTTTTTCGTGTCAAAACCAAAATCAAAATTAAGTAATCCCAAATATGTACCACCGGTCTTTATACCACCGTCCATATTATAAACAAGATTGTAGATACAATATAAAAATATTGAAAAAAGTTTTCTTAAAAAATTAGAACAATATTAATACCTAAAATATAAAAAAAACGTAAATTAGATTTTTTTATTTATTGTAAGTTTTTCAAATAAATTCTAAAAACTACTAAGTCTGAATTAAAAAGATAAAGTTATGAAAAATATTGTTGTAATTGGCCTTGGCGGAGTTGGCGGCTATTTTGGTTTCAAAATCAATCGTACAAATAATATAGAAAAGATAAACCATATATCGTTCGTTGTAAGAAATGAAACATATGAAAAAGTAAAAAGAAATGGGTTAAAATTAATATCTTCTGAATTCAATGATGTAATTACAATTCCAGATGCGGTTTATCAGAATATTTCTGAAATAAAAAAACCTGATTTGGTATTGATTTGTGTAAAAGATTACGATCTGGAAAATATATGTAATCAACTGCTCGCAGTTATAACTTCTAAAACTGTTTTACTTCCCATGCTTAACGGAGTTAATATATATGAAAGAATAAGAAAAATAATTCCTGATAACGTAATTTTACCTTCCTGTATTTATGTCTCTTCACGCATTAAAGAAAAAGGAGTAATAGAACAAATAGGCAAACCGGGAAAAATTATTTTTGGTAAAGACCCTGAGCATTCTTCCATCGATGTATCTTTTGTTTCTGATTTATTTAAAATAAGTAATATTAATTTTGAATTTAAGGATGATCCCCGTATTGCTATATGGACAAAGTTCATGCTGGTAGCCAGCTTTGCCCTTATAACATCAAAATATAATTCTAATTTTGGTACTGCACTTACAGATAATAAACAAAGAGAAGAGCTTAATGGAATAATGCAGGAAATAAAATCTGTAACTCTTGCAAAAGGGATTGCGTTGCCGGATGATATTATTGAAAAAACAATTAATGTAGCATATAAGATACCATATAAGGCAACAACATCTATGCAATTGGATGTAAATGTTAAAAAAGAAAAGAACGAGCTTGAATTATTTGCCGGTGCAATTATAAAATATGCTAAAGAATTGAATATAAAAGTTCCTTTCACTCAAAAAATTCATGATGAGATTTATAATGCAGTTAAGGCAATGCAGTAACATCTAAAAAAATAATTTCAGAAACTATAATTCCCTGCAAACGTTGTTTCCTATATTAAAAAATCCATTTCATAGCCAGCGTGGGATTAACCCTAAAATTATCAGAATATAAATTTTTAGAGATTTCTATTTCA
>JAENXA010000137.1 GCA_016649735.1 Prolixibacteraceae bacterium
AAATTGTAATAATATAAAATAGCCCAACAATAATAAACAAGACTGCAACTATTCGTCTGAACCAAAGTTCAAAAGTTTTTATTTTATTATATACTTTGCCAATCGACCCTAAACTAAAAGCTATAAGCCATGCAAAAATTATCACAGGAATTCCTGTTGCAATGGCGAAAAATAAGGGTAAATACAAACCACTGGCACTGCCAATTGTCATAGGTATAAGCATTCCAAAAAAGAGTACTCCGCTGTAAGGACAAAATGCCAATGCGAAAACTATACCCAATAAAAGAACGCCCCAAAACCCGCTGATCTTTTTGTTTTCCATTTTTTCGGATAGCGAACCAATGCCAGGGATTTTTAATTTTAAAATGCCAAGCATAAAGAGACCAATAATGATTAAAAGCGGTCCTAAAAGTCTTTCGCCCCACTCCTGAAAGAACCCTGCAAACTCAAATTGACTTGCTCCAAAAAAGAAAAGCAAGCCTATTGCTGTATACGTAATTGCACGCCCCAAAGTATAAACTAATCCGTTAATAAATACTTTTCGCTGGCTAACAATGTCTTTGCTTATGAAACCGATAGCTGTAATGTTGGTTGCCAAAGGGCAGGGACTTATGGCTGTCATAAGTCCCAGAATAAATGCTGTCAGTATCGGAAACTGTGTGGTTTCCATAATTCTTTGTAGAACCTCCATAAATTATAACATTGAATCGATGGTTGATTTCAATTTGCCTTTAAATTTGTCGGGGTTGGTACGAGCATTAAAAAACGCTTCGTTGGTTAAGTCTACTTTCTTATCTCCTTTGATAATTAAAAGTCTTTGCCCGCTAATTTTATATTGTTCTATCAATGGATTGTCTTTATCTTCTTCTATATTAATGGACTCAAAAGTTACCTTGTCGCCATAATATTCTTTTATTGCCTCTTTCGAAACGGCTTCTACTGCCCTACATGTTGCACAACGACGGGTTAAATGGAAATAGTAAGCTTTTACTTCGCTTGATTTTTGGTTTTCGGCACAGGTTACCTTTGTACAGGCTGAATTATCACCTGTTGCTCCTTTGCAACATTGAGCTGAAACAGAAATTACTCCCACTAATAGGAATAAACTTAAAGTGCTAATTAATTTTTTCATTTTTTTGAAAGTTTTAAATTATTTATACCCATTGTGTTTATTTCATATTCGTTATTCACGAAACAACGAACTATTTTTATAAAATTTTTTAGATTTCCCAAAACTGTTTTAAAATGCATACTGTGCCATTCTAATTAGTTTGTCTGTTGTAACTGATTTTAAATTCATATTATTCGTAAATTCACGAACAAAGATATATTCTTTTTTTTAATTACAATAAACGAATGTAATTTTTTTGTATACGATCATAGATTGATTAACAAAGACATTTCTTTATCTAAAGAATATTATTTGTTGCTTTTGGGAGTTTTTCTTTAGTTTAAAAAAAACAGTTCCGGTTCTTTTCTTTTTCCACCGTTTCTTTCATAAAGAATTTTAGCCATATTGTTGCTGAATTCAAAAATACGGGCATTTTCGGGACATTCTTTTACACAGGCACAACATTTGATACAAAGATTAGCATCAGTAATAATTTTATCATTTACTTTACTTATGGCCTCTACGGGGCAGATATCAATACAATGTCCAAATAAGGCAATTATAATTGACGGGGTAATTCGAAGTGACAATTTAAAGAATTATAACGAAAACTTAAAGCATTTACAATAAATTGTATATATTTTGAACTATTACCTAATTCCATGAATGAGTTTTGTGATTAGCATTCAAATAATATCTTAAATTTCGAAAGAAAGTGTAGTAATGAGCATTCAGATAAGAATATATCAGAAAATAAAACTATTGAATTATAGTATCAGATGGAGGAACGGTTAAAAAAAGAAATCAGTAGAAACCGGCAGGTAATAAAATTTTCTTTATACGGTTTTTTTAAAAATCTTAAATTTTTTGAACCATACCTTTATATCTATCTTATTAGTTGTGGCATCAATCTCTTTCAGATAGGAATTCTTATCTCTATACGTGAAATTGTCATAAATGTTTTCGAGATTCCTTCTGGTTTGATTTCCGATTTTTTCGGAAGGAAAAAAGAGCTTTATTTCTGTTTTATTTTTTACATAATTTCATTTATTTTCTTTTACTCAGGTGCTTCTTTTTTTATAATTTCAACAGGGATGGTATTTTTTGGACTTGGTGAAGCCTTTCGTTCAGGTACCCATAAAGCAATGATTTATTCTTATCTGGAACAAAAAGGATGGCAGGAATACAAAACTTTTGTATATGGAAAAACCAGGTCGATGTCTTTAACAGGTAGTGCTATTAGTGCTGTTTCTTCTGTTATCTTAATTCTTTGCTTACCGTCAAATCGTTATCTCTTCCTGATTTCCACATTACCACTTATTCTGGATTTTATCCTTATTTCCACATATCCCAATAGTCTGGATAAATGCGATGTAAACCACAGTAAAAGTAAAAAAGAACTTATAAAAGACTCTTTTTCTCATCTATGGGAAGGTCGTATTCTAAAAAAGCTGATTATAGGTAACGGAATGTTTGAAGCATCTGTCAATTGTACAAAGAGTCTTATACAACCTATACTAAAGGCGGCTGTTCTATCCTCGGGGTTTATTATTATTGCAAAATTTAATGCAAATGATAATGTGAAAATATTTCTGGGATTAACTTACGGACTATTTTATGTTATCTCATCTTTTGCTTCAAAAAATGCATACAAACTTAAAAGATGGTTCAGCGGAATGAATATTCTAAATAGTATGTATCTACTTTTAGCATCGGTATTATTGATTTTATCATTTTTGATAAATAAACCGGTGTTGATTATTTTATCTTTTATATTTATTTTTTGTTTCCAAAATATCCGTACACCTGTTTATATTGATATAATAAGTTTGTATATGGAAAAATACGAAAGAGCAACATTTCTGAGTGTTTCTTCACAGATAAAATCATTATTAACAGTTATTTTAGCACCGGTTATTGGATTTATTGCTGAAAAAATGAGTCTTTCGTATGCTTTAGCAGCTCTTGCAATAATACTTCTTGTATCATTCGTCTTTTCAGTATTAAAAGAAGAAAGTAAAGTTTGATTATCTTTAACAAATAAAAATTAGTGATTGTGATTATTAAAAAATAATATATGTCCAAACCTAAAAAAACAACAATTGCTTTGATATATGATTTCGATGGTACACTATCACCGAAAAATATGCAGGAATACGACTTTCTTAAGGCGATAGGCATAACAGACAAAGAGCAATTCTGGAAGGAAAACGGAGAACTGTCAGAAAAAAACGATGCAAGCAATATCCTTTGTTATATGAAATTAATGATTGACAAAGCCCGGGCTTCAGGTGTGAGTGTAAAGAAACAACAATTCATTGACTTTGGTGCAAACATTGACCTTTATGACGGAGTAAAGGAATGGTTTGGTATGATTAATAATCTGGGAGCTGAAATTGATGTTAAGATTGAACATTATATTAATTCATCAGGATTAAAGGAAATGATTGAGGGAACTGCCATAGCTAAAGAATTTAAAGAAATTTATGCCTGCTCATTTATATATCAGGACGATATTGCTGTATGGCCGGGAGTTGCCGTAGATTTTACAGCAAAAACACAATTCCTTTTTATGATCAATAAAGGTATTTCAAAAATCAGTGATAATAATAAAGTAAATGAATTCAAAAAGGAAGAAGATCGCCCTGTACCATTTAGACATATGATATACATTGGAGACGGACAAACTGACATTCCTTGTATGAAGCTTGTAAAAACTCAGGGAGGAAATTCTATTGCTGTTTACAAACCTTACGATTCTGATAAAAAACGTGAAGCCAGAAAACTTGTTCATGATGGCAGGGTTAATTTTGCATGTCCCGCGAATTACAATAAGAATGGCGATTTGTGTAAAATGGTGGAAAGAATTATAAGATTTATTAAGGCAGATGATGACTTAAAAATGTTTCAGAAAAGGAATTTAGATAAATTTTAAAAATATAAAAACAAGAACTAAGAAAATGAAAATCACAATATTAATAGATAACAGACCTAATAAGGAGAATAATAAATTAATAACTGAACACGGACTATCTATATTTATAGAGACAAACGAAGGACAAAGGATTTTATTTGATACCGGAGCTTCAGGAAATTTTGCTAAAAATGCAAAATTATTGGATATTGATTTAAGCAATATAGATTTTGCAGCTATTTCGCATGGTCACAATGATCACATAGGAGGTCTTGATTATTTTACAAGTATAAATTCAAAGTCTCCTGTCTATATTGCAGAGAATGTCTGGGGAAATAAATTTTTCTCTTCACGCCATCCTGTTAAAAAGAATATCAGTATTGATCCTGAAATTTTAAACGCTCATCCCGATCAGTTTATTAAGGTAAAAAACAGTCAATGGATAAACGAGCATATAGCTCTTGTTTTTAATAAACGTCATACTCATCCTCTGCCTCTTGGAAACAGATTTCTTTCAGTACTCAACGGACAGGTAGAAAAAGCTGATCCGTTTTTGCACGAAATGGCACTTGTGATTAAGACTGATAGCGGTGCGGTAATCATATCTCCATGTTCGCATAACGGAGTAGAAAACATAA
>JAENXA010000069.1 GCA_016649735.1 Prolixibacteraceae bacterium
TTATTAATCACAGCCACCTGAAATTCCAAAGGATAATGAGCTTTAAGATAAAGACTCTGGAAACTTTCCACAGCATAAGATGCAGAATGAGCCTTACAAAATGAATAGCCTGCAAATGATTTAATATGTCGCCATACTTCATTTACAACAGATAACTGATACCCCCGTTTTCTGCAATTTTCAAAATACTTTTTCTCTATTTCCATAAACGGCTCAGGTGATCTGTACTTCCCTGATATAGCACGGCGCAAAACATCCGCATCTGTTAAATCAAGTCCTGCAAAATGATGAGCAACTTTCATTACATCTTCCTGATATACCATTATTCCATAAGTTTCTGAAAGCTGCTCCTTCATCACAGGATGGATGTATTTAAAATCACGTGGGTGATGGAAACGACGAATATACTCCCGCATCATACCTGATTTGGCTACACCCGGACGAATAATGGAACTGGCAGCCACAAGACTCAGATAATTGTCACATCGTAATTTTCTAAGTAGTCTGCGCATACCGGGACTCTCAATATAGAAACAGCCGTTGACCTCTCCTTTTCTAAGCAAGTTCTTTATTTTTTCATCATTAAAAAATTCCTGTACACGATGAATATTAATATTAACGCCTCTGTTTTTTTTTACAATTTCTACAGCATCATGAATATGCCCCAGCCCCCTCTGACTTAATATATCCAGCTTTGCAAACCTGATATCAGAAGCTGTGTACATATCTAAATGAGTTGTCGGAAAACCTTTCTTCGAAAGATCAAGAGATGTATAACATGTAAGAGGCTTTTCTGAAATAAGTATTCCACCACTATGTATGGTTCTCTGATTTGGGAACCCGCTCATAAGGCGGCCAAGTGAAATAATTTTTTCAACAATTTTATTATTGTTATTTTCATCTAAAGGATCTCTTATCATCCTGTCTATTTCAGCTCGTGGAAGACCAAAAACTTTGCCCAGTTCACGAAAAACAGATTTACTTTTAAAAGTGGACATGGCACCAAGCAGGGCCACATGATTTTTACCATAACATCTGAAAATATATTTAAGCACCTCATCCCGGTCTTTCCACGAATAATCGATATCAAAATCAGGAGGTTCACTTCTTTTTACATTCAAAAAACGTTCGAAATACAAATTTAGTGCAAGCGGATCAACTTCTGTAATTTTTAAACAATAAGCCACAATACTATTTGCACCACTCCCCCTTCCTACATGATAAATTCCGCGTGACATACTATAACGGATTATATCCCAGGCTATAAGGAAATATGATGAAAATCTGAGTTTATCTATAATTTTAAGTTCATATCTGATTCGCTTTAATGCTATATCATTATTATTTCCATAACGATCGGACATTCCTTCCATTGCCAGTTTTTCAAGTAATAATTTATCCTCATAGTCTGATTTTGTAAAAGTCTTTTTATTTTTAACACTATTATAATCAAAATCTATAAAACAACTTTCCGAAATTTTTCGTGTGTTTTGAATAATTTCAGGATACTCTTTAAATATCTGCTCAAGTTTGGATACCGAAAGCATATATTCGTCCTGCAAGGCAAACTGACCTGTTTTTAATTTACTTATTAGTGTATTATGATCTATAGCTCTAAGACTCCTGTGTAAAATATAATCCTGAGTATTTTCAAAAGTTACCGTATTAAGAATAACCAGCTTTCGCTGATATTTACGATATGACGAAGTAAAAAGCAGGTTTACCTGAGAAGGTAGTATGCCGATATATTCATAATCTTTAAGATATGCAGGATTTTTATATCCAAAAGGATAAAGAATCAGCACATTATTAAAAATCCACTCATTATAACGAAATTCTTTTTTGCTTAAGTTATGTTCTGTAAGATAGTCGTTTAGTTCTTTAAAGCCATCATTATTACAGGCAATACCTATAAACATTAGCTGATCTCCGTTCCTAAATTCAATTCCCGCCAAAGGTTTTATACCATATTTCTTAGCTTTTTTTATAAATTCAGGAATTCCTGCTGATGTATTTATATCTGTAAGAGCCATCACTTCTGCTTTATTTCTAACAGATAACTCCAGCAATTTATCTACACTAAGAGTTCCGTAACGAAGACTATAATATGTGTGAGAATTCAGATACATATTACATATTACATATTAAATTGATATAAATAAACAATAAGTCAAGGCATGGACAACAAAACTAAAAACGCCGTAACTAAAAACAGGCGTAACTAAACCGAACCATAAAAACAGCCGAAATATACTTAACATAAAACGGTCATTACTTTTTTTTAAATTTGGTGTGATCATCCACGTTTGTACCATACGCTCTTCTAACTGCTCCGGAACCATAACGTAACCTGATTTTATCCATAGATATATATAACTTTATACGTTTTTCATTATCATCAAACAAATCAAGTTGCTGCACTCCGTGGATCAGTCCACCGAGTTTTACACCAACAAGGCGGATAAGCATTCTGCTTTTGTACAAACGGTGGAATAAATCTTTGGCAACAGAAATCAGAACATGATCCAATGATGTATATCCAATTTTTTTCTGAACAGAGACAGTCTCAAAATTGCTGTAACGAATTTTCACAGTAACTACGGATGATAACTTTTCGTTTTTCCGTAATTTAAAACACAAAGCTTCAGTCATTGACGAAATAAGCTGTTCTATCATTTGTATATCTATAGTGTCCGTTTCAAAAGTATGCTCTTTACTAATTGATTTTTCTTCTCTGTACGGAACAACCGGTCTTAAATCAATGCCATTTGCCTTTCTCCAGATATCTATTCCACTTTTACCAAGTACACTCTGCATCGTTTCAACAGGAATATCACAAAGAGTGCGGATAGTAGAAACACCCATAGAACTTAGCAACTGGTATGTTTTTTCTCCTACCATAGGAATTTTTTTAATGGAAAGCGGATTTAAAAAAGAATGTATATCTTCCAATTTAACCTGCTTTTCACCATCCGGTTTTCCCTCTCCCGTAGCTATTTTACTTACCGTTTTATTTACAGACAATCCAAAAGAAATAGGCAATCCTGTTTCTTTTATTATCTTCAGACGAAGTTCCTTCGACCATTTATAACAACCGAAAAAACGGTCGAGACCTGTAATATCAATAAAATGTTCATCAATAGAAGCTTTCTCATAAACAGGAGCACTTTCTGCAATTATTGACGTTACCATTTTTGAATATTTACTGTATAAATCCATATCACCACGAACAATTATGGCATCACGACATAATCTTATTGCCATTTTCATTGGCATAGCCGACCTAACTCCATACAGGCGGGCTTCATAACTGCATGTAGCTACTACTCCCCTACTGGAAAGACTTCCAATAATAACCGGTTTCTTTTTAAGGCCGGAATTAACAAGTCGTTCCACAGATACAAAAAATGCATCCAGATCCATATGTACAATAGTTCGGTTATCGTTATTATATATCATTGTTGTAAATCATAAAAAATATTGTATATTTGACTTTTATTAAGTCAAATATGATGATTGTATAATAGTCACTTTTAAAATAAGAACCAAATGTATCTTGCAAAAAATATTCGGTTTTTAAGAAAAAGGAAACAACTTTCACAGACAGAACTATCAGAAATACTTAATACCAATCGTTCAGTGATCAATAATTATGAACGTGAAAAATCAAATCCTCCCATTGAAACAATTCTGCAGTTATCCGATTTTTTTCATATTTCTACAGATACTTTTTTAAGGGTAGACTTGTCTGAATTACGTGAAAGCCAGCTATATCTTATAGAGAATGGCTCTGATATTTTTGTAAAAGGCAGTGGAATAAGAGTACTTGCAACTACTGTGGACTCACAAAACAAAGACAATATTGAACTGGTACCAATTAAGGCAAAAGCCGGCTATACTACAGGTTTCTTTGATCCTGAATTTATAGGCAAACTACCATCATTCAAATTACCTTTTCTGGACAAGGACAAAAAATACCGTACATTTCAGATTAGCGGTGAATCGATGCTCCCTATACCTGACAAAAGCTGGGTAACAGGTGAATTTATTCAGGATTTTAGTACAATTAAAAATGACGAACTATATATCATTCTGACCATAAATGAAGGTATTGTTTTTAAAAAAGTTAAAAACGAACTATCAAAGAAAGGTTCCCTAAATCTTATTTCATTAAATACTCAGTACAAACCTTATGATATGCCAATAATTGAAATAAGAGAAGTCTGGAAATTTATACATTATATCTCTTCAGAAATACCTGAAAATTATAATACAGAACAAATTTCATCACAAATAGACTGGATAAAAAATAAACTGGAAATAATAGAAAAAAAGATAGAACCACAAAGAACTAATAGAAGGTTAAAAAATAAAATCAATAATCACAGTTAAGTTAACAATCTCTTAATCTTTACAATAATCACTAATAATCAAATCTTTAGCAAAGTTTAATTTATAAAAGGAATATTACTGTTCGTATTTTTACGAATATTGTTTTTAGATATTATTATTGTTCGTATTTTTACGAAATATAATTCTACAATTAAAAGATTAATTATTTTAAATATTAAAAAATGGAAATTAAAATTTTAGGAACAGGTTGTGCTAAATGCAAGGCACTGGAAGCAACTGTAAAAAAAGTAGTAGCCGAATTAGGAATAGAGGCGAATGTTTTGGACGAAAAAGATGTAATAAAAATTATGGACTATAATGTAATGAGAACTCCTGCTCTTGTAATAGATGAAAAAGTAGTATCTCAGGGTAAAAATTTAACCGAAAAAGAAGTTAAAAATTTACTGTGTAATGATAATACCTGCTCTTGTCATAATTGAAAAAAAAATATTTCAGAGATAGATATTAACAGAAAAAAACTGAATAAAATACTTTCACAGATATTATTCATCAATTATTTTTAACAGAGTTTGTTTTTAGATAAAAAAGACAAACTCTTTTTTTACCGATAAAAAATGTTTAAACTTTTCACATATTTAGCAGATTGGATTGTATATAATTTAGCAGGCATTGACTCAGGTTCACACTTAGGTCAGGCATTGCACTTTTTTGTGGAAGACACATCCAAAATATTAGTATTACTATTTGTAATAAGTTTTATAATGGGAATAGTAAATGCCTATTTCCCTATAGAAAAAGTAAGAGATTTTCTGGTAAAACGTAAAATGTACGGACTGGAATATCTTGTTGCATCTTTGTTTGGAGCAGTAACCCCTTTTTGCAGCTGTTCGTCAATACCGCTATTCATCGGATTTGTAAATGGTGGCATACCGCTGGGGATAACATTTGCATATCTTATAACTTCTCCGCTGGTAAATGAAGTAGCCGTAGCTATGTTCATAGGATACTTCGGATTCAAAATAACAGGTATATACGTGATAAGCGGTATAATTTTAGGAATGGCAGGCGGATTTATTTTAGGCAAATTAAAACTTGAAAATAGTCTTACAGACTGGGTAAAACAAATTCAGAGACAATCAACTTCAAACAGTATAGAATATAAAGAAGAGAATATCCCTTTTACTAAACGGTTACCCGGCATTACATGCGACTCCTGGTCTATTGTTTCCGGAGTCTTATTGTATGTTTTAATAGGTATAGCACTGGGAGCCGCAATGCATGGTTATGTACCGGAGCACTTCTTCGCAACATACCTGTCGGCCGACAAATGGTATGCTGTACCATTAGCCGTATTGGTTGCAGTACCAATGTATGCTAATGCAGCAGGAATAGTACCTGTAATAGAAGTTTTTGTAGCAAAAGGAGTTTCAATAGGAACCGCACTTGCTTTTATGATGGCAGTAGTAGGACTTTCACTACCGGAAGCTACTCTCCTTAGGAAAGTAATGAAATGGAAGATGATGGCAGCCTTTTTCGGACTGGTAACTCTGTTTATTATAATCTCAGGATTTTTATTTAATTTTTTAATTATATAGAATTTCTCTAAAATTATTTTTTGATAAAAAAAGCATCTCTGCTATCTAGTACAGGGAATTTACTACGGAATCGGTCAAGGGATAATTTCGACAATTTAGAAATAAGAACCGTCTCCTCGTCAAGAACCGCATAATCCATCACCTTACCTTTAGAATCAACAACCATACTATCTCCTGAATAACAAATATTATTACCATCTTTTCCTATACGGTTTACACCAAGAACATAAGATTGATTTTCAATAGCCCTGGCTTTTAAAAGCGTTTTCCATACATCAATCCTATTAACCGGCCAGTTAGCACAATTAATCAAAACATCATAATCATTATTATTTCTCGAAAATACTGGAAAACGTAAATCATAACAAATCTGAGGAAGAATTCTAAAATTCTTTATCTTAAATATTTTACGTTCTCTGCCACAAACAAACATTTTATCTTCTTTTCCCATCGAAAAAAGATGACGTTTATCATAAAACACATAATCTCCTGCAGGGAAAACAAAAATGAACCTATTGTAAAAAGAACCATTTTCTCTGACCATCATACTACCTGCAATAACAGAATTAAGACGAGAAGACTGTTCTCTCATCCATAAAATAGAATTGCCATCCATAGGTTCAGCATTTGAACTAACATCCATAGAAAATCCTGTAGAAAACATCTCAGGAAGAACTACAATATCAATCCAGGCCGGAATCTTATTAAAAATATTTTCAAGACGAATTCTGTTTCCCTTTGGATCCTCCCAGAGAATATCATACTGAATCAGTGCAACATTTAATTCATCCTCATTCATTCTTCAATTTTTATAGCTCGATTTTTATTCTTCAGCAGTAAACTGGTCAGGATATTTACCTTTAATATCAAACGTGCGGTAATACGCCTTAACCCGTTTTACAGATTCTGCAGGAGTATCAGCAAGGGATACCGTTTTAGTCCAGCCAATTTGTTTTTTACTATAATCCAAAACGCCCAGATACACTGTAGCGCCAGTAGCCTTAGCTATAATATGAAAGCCACCCTTCCAGCGGGTTGTCCTTTTTCGGGTTCCTTCTGGTGCTATAGCCAGATGAAAGGTTTCTGAACTATTCATAGCTTCAATAATCTGCCGGACAACAGAAGTGCTATGAGAACGATCAATAGGGATAGCACCAATTTTCTTTAAAATGAAACCCAGAGGCCAGAAAAAAAATTGTTTTTTAATAACAACATGCACTATTCCGCCAATAGAAGTATAATAAAGATAAGCATACACGGGATCCCAGGCACTGGTATGTGGCACAGCAAGAATGACAGCCTTTTTATCCGGCATCACACCATTTACAACTGTCCATCCACCTATTTTCAATAAAAACCGACAAATATTTTTCATGATTAACACTTTTAAATTACAAATTTAAGAAAAAATCATTCCTAAACTTTTCATACAGTAAAATCAAAAATCATTTTTTTTGTCTAAATAAAAAGAATATTGAAAACCCACCTGAAAATCAGGAGCATTATTAAAACAAAAAAAATCTTCTCCTACATATAAATGAAACGAATTCCCTTTAACTTTACTGTATCCAAGAATAAAAAAAGTTTTACATGACGGTTTATAAAGAGCATCATAAGAAAATTTATTAAGACGAAACTCACCAGAAATTATATTTCCTTTCCATAAATCCCCTTCCTGCAAATAACTCACCCCTATTTCATCCTCTTCGTCATCAGAGCTGTTTTTCATCAAAGATCCCTGATAATTATTAAGAACACCAAAATTTAAATAACAATTCTTTTTAATCAAATTATTCCATCCAAAATACAAATTAATCTGCTCCCTGTATTTTCTATCAATAAAATGCATATCATTTCCCGTTTTCATAAAACATGGTAAAGTCTCAGCACCTTCAAAAGCCAGAGTAAAGGAATTTCGTATTCCCAA
>JAENXA010000189.1 GCA_016649735.1 Prolixibacteraceae bacterium
ATGCAATACATTCTACGTAAAATTCTTTTTTTAAGGATACTTTCATATAAATAATTTTTTAACTAATTTTATAAAACAAAATATTAGAAAAACTATTGGCATAGGTATTCATTTATTATATATATACTGATTTATATGTTTTTATAGTTGTAAATAATAGAAAAAATAGCAATATATAATGAGAAAAAAAAGTTTGACAATTATTACATTATTATTAGTAATGATTATGAGTTTTTCGTGTAAAAGTAAGTACGAGGATGTTTCTTGGAATGAAATGACTCTAAATCCAAGAGAAGATCCTGAAATTTGTCAGATAAACAAAGAAGATCCTCATGCTTCATTTATTTCTTATGCAACCGAAAAACAGGCTATTGAAGATAATATGTGGCTTTCTCCATATATTTCTTCCTTAAATGGGAACTGGAGATTTCATTGGTCGAAAAATCCAAGTGAACGTCCATACTGGTTTTTTAAAGACAATTATGACACACGTGACTGGAATGATATTAAAGTTCCTTCCAATTGGCAGATGGATGGGTATGGTTATCCTATTTATTCAAATATGATCTATCCGTTTGTAAAGAATCCACCTTTTATTCAAAAGAATTATAATCCGGTAGGATCTTATAAAAAAACTTTTGAAATCCCTGCAGATTGGGATGGTAAAGAAGTTTATATACATTTTGGAGCAGTAAGTTCATGTCTTAATCTGTGGATAAATGAAAAATATGTAGGATATAGTGAAGATAGTAAAACTCCTGCTGAATTTGATATTACTCCTTATTTAAGAATTGGTAAAAATACAGTTTCGGCAGAAATTTTTCAATGGTGTGACGGGAGTTATCTTGAAGATCAGGATTTTTGGCGTATGAGTGGAATTACCAGAGATACTTATCTGAAAATCAGAAATAAACAATATCTCAGGGATTTCAAAATAATTAGCAATCTTGATGACAGTTTCCAAAAAGGAATTTTTGAACTATATGCAGATATCCAAAATAAGAGTCAGAAGGATGGGATATTAAATTTTGAAGCAAAATTGTTAGATGGCAATAAGGTTTTAAGAACTTATAAAAAACAAGTTAGTATTAAAGGAAAGGAAACAGTTTTCTCTTTTTCAGATACAATATCTGATGTAAAAAAATGGACAGCAGAAACACCGAATCTTTATCAATTAATAATGACAGTTAAAGATGCTTCCGGTAATATTCAGGAAGTTATACCACAACAGGTAGGATTTCGCAGGGTGGAAATTGTTAACGGACAACTAAAGGTTAACGGTCGTGCTATTTATGTTAAAGGTGTAGATCTTCATGAGCATAACGATACCACAGGCCATGTGCAGAATGTAGCAACTATGCTTAAGGATATTAAACTTATGCAGTCTAATAATATTAATACTGTGAGAACTTCTCATTATCCAGAGCCTGAAATGTGGTATAAACTATGCAACCGTTACGGAATATATTTGATTGATGAGGCCAATATTGAATCTCACGGTATGGGATTTGGGAAAGAATCACTTGCAAAACATGCAGAGTGGGGTCCGTCTCATTTATACCGTACAAAAAACATGTATCAGAGAGACAAGAATCAGCCTTCAATAATTATATGGTCACTGGGGAATGAAGCCGGTAACGGAATAAATTTTATGAATACATATAAGTATCTCAAAAATATTGACAGTACTCGTCCTTGTCAGTATGAACCGGCAGGGCAGGATAGTAATACAGATATTGTATGTCCTATGTATGCCAGTATCGAACGGATGGTGAAATATGCAAAGAGTCATCCCAATAGACCATTGATTCAATGTGAATATGCTCATTCAATGGGCAATAGCACCGGCAATTTCCAGGATTACTGGGATGCGATAGAAAAATATGATGCTCTTCAGGGAGGCAGTATATGGGACTGGGTAGACCAGGGACTGGTAACAACTAATAAAGAAGGGGGAAAATACTGGGCTTATGGTGGTGATTTCGGACCTGATACTGTAAGATCTGATGGTAATTTTTGTATTAACGGTCTTGTTAATCCGGACAGAACAATAAAACCAGGACTTTATGAGGTAAAGAAAGTTTATCAGAATATTGGCTTTAAACCTGTAAACCTTAGTACAGGAAAAGTGGAAATAAATAATAAATATATTTTTACCAATCTTTCAGACTTTATTATTGAATGGAATATTACAGCAGATGGAAAAATTGTAAAAAAAGGAATCCTTGAAAATTTGAATTTAGAACCAGGTAAAAAAATTATTGTTAAGATAGATGATTATGTTACCCCTGAGCCGGGAACAGAATATTTTCTTAATTTTTCTGCAAAAACAAAATATGAGAGAGGACTTGTTCCTGCCGGATATGAACTTGCAGCTGAACAGATGAAATTACCTTTTTATAAAAATGCTAATAAAGTAAATATAGCAGATGTTCCTGATATTAAAGCTAATGAAACGAAAACTGAAATTTTTGTTCAGGGTGATGGATTTAGTATGGTTTTTGACAAAGTAAAAGGGATATTAAAAAGTTTTAAAAATGGGAATTCTGAATTAATTATTTCAGGACCTGTTCCCAATTTCTGGCGTGCCCCGATTGATAATGATTTTGGAAATAAATTACCATACAGATCAGGTGTATGGAAGAATGCCGGAGAAAAACGTCAGGTATCTAAAGCATTTCTTATTAATAGTTCAAAGAAATTTGTGTCAATTATTTTTGGTTTTAATCTTTTTAATGTCGATAATAAAAAAATTGCTGATTATCAGTCAGTATATAAAGTGTTTGGTAACGGAGAAATTAAGGTTTCCAATAATTTTCAGATGACAAAAAGCGATTTGCCTGAAGTTCCTCTTGTAGGAATGAATCTGGTTATGCCTAAGCAATTTGATCAGATGACATGGTATGGACGCGGACCTCAGGAAAATTATTGTGACAGGAATACAGGTGCTTTTGTTGGAAAGTATTCCGGTTCTGTTGATGAGGAAACTTTTAAATATATTCGTCCTCAGGAAAACGGGAATAAAACGGATGTACGCTGGATGACTATTACAGATAAAAATGGTAACGGAATATTATTTACAGGTGACCCTCTTATTGAGGTTAGCGCACATCATCAGTTGATAGGTGATTTCGAATCTCAGTTTAAAGAAGGTTCTGATCCTGCAAAATCAGGGACAACGTCTCTAATTAACCGTCACACCTGTGATGTAAAGATACGGGATCTGACATCTGTTAATATTAATTATAAACAGATGGGCGTAGGAGGAGATACCAGTTGGGGAGCATTGACTCATGAAAAATATCGTCTTAGGGCTAAAAATTACAGATATTCTTTTACCTTTAGATCTATTAATAAAGATGA
>JAENXA010000034.1 GCA_016649735.1 Prolixibacteraceae bacterium
ACCTTTTTAGGATTCATTTCAAAAGTACCGCCAAAACCATAACCATCCTTGTATTTTGGAACTACATGAAAATGCAAATGAGAAATGGTATCAGCATAAGCACCATAGTTTATTTTTTCCGGGTTAAAAGCTTTGGTTATGGCTTTCCCTGCCACGGCAACATCACGCATAAAAGCATTACGCTGTTCATCGCTCAATTCATGAAAATCAACTCCGTGATCTTTGTAAACTACATTACAACGTCCCGGATATGACTGTTCTTTAAATAAGAAAAGTTTAGAGACTTCAAGATCACAGATCTTAATCATTAATTGGTGTAATATTTCATTGTCCTGACAATATAAACATTCTGATATAGGTGTTTTCAAATAGATATTTTTATTTTTTTTGATGGTGTAAAAATAGTAATAAGAATTATGTAATACAAATGATTTAATTAAAGGTAAATTTCAATACCACTTTTTCTTTTTAAAATAAAGAATCATCAGAAGAAATATAGCTATCATTAATCCCCAGACGATAAAATAACCATATTTCCATCCCAGTTCCGGCATATTTAGAAAATTCATACCATAAACTCCGGCAATAAAAGTAAGAGGGCTAAAAATAGTTGCTACAACGGTTAATGTTTTCATAACTCTGTTCATCCTATCTCCCTGAACAAAGAAAAATAAATTGATATTACTTTGCATCTTTCCCGACAGACTGTCACAATCATCAATTAAAGACATACACATGTCTCTTAAATCAAGATAATATTTTAAATGTTCCTCTTTAATAAATTCTAATTTTCCTCTGTCTGTTCTGTATAAAAACTCCTTAATTGTCGAGATAGTTTTTTTAATAATATTTACCTGCCGCTTATAACGCTCAATGGATTTTATAATTTCAGGAGAAGGATCCTGATCATAATCAAAGAATCCCAACTCTTCAATTTTATCATCAATCTGATCTACAGTTTTAACATAATTGTCCAGAATGGATTCAAGAAGTAAATACAAAAGATAATCTGAAGAACGATCCCTAACTATACCTATGTTTTTTCTGAGTCTCTCTTTTATATGCTCAAAACAATCTCCTTTTTTCTCCTGAAATGAAATAAGAAAATTTTCTCCAAGAACAAAACTCATTTGCTCTTTTTCAATTTCGTCTTTTTCTGAAGGAGTAATAGATTTTATAGAAAAGAACCAGTAATTTTCGTAGTCCTGAAATTTAGTTCTCTGATTAACATCCAGAATATCCTGAATGGCGAGATTATGAATATTCATTTTCAGGCAAATATCCTTTACCAGGTCAACATCATGAATACCATCAATATTTAACCAATAATGAAAATTATCTTTAATAAATCCTTTAAATTTATTAGACTCATAATTTTTATCTTCCCAACATCCGCTGTCATTATATTTAAAAAGCTGAAGACCTACCCTATCAGATGAATTTTCTCCGGTATATACAGGAGTTGAAATATTAACTTTCTTTCTGTTTAATCTTCTCTTTTTCATATAATGATTTTCCCGATTAAAATAAAAATAATATTTTTATTCCGGATTAAGATACAAATTAAAAATTAATTTCCCACCTGTCTTCCTGTCGATTGCAGATAAGCTGTTCTGGCATTAAGATACTGAACAACTGCATCGGTATACTGATCCTTTGATTGCTGACTTAATGTCTGTGCATAAAGAAGGTCACTCATGGACGATGTTCCGGCTTCATAATAATCCTGATTAAGACGTAAATTCTCTTCTGCTTTTTCTTCTGACTTTTCTGCCAGTTTAACCTGCTGGTAGGCCTCAGTAAAGCTGTTATAATTATTCTGCATTCTGATTACAAGAAGCTGACGGTTATCTTCTCTCTGGTATTTTGCCGTTTCTTCTGATAATTTCAGCCTTTTTACAGAATGATTCCTGGACCAGAGATCACTGATTGGAACCTTAACTGTAACAAACCCTACAAAATTTGTATGAGAATCATTATTCTGATAATAGTCCTGATAGAGTCCTCCTACCCCGACAGCTAACGAAGGCATCATCTTACCTATCTCCATCTTCTTCTGTAGTTCTTTTGCCTTTACATTTTTATCTAAAAGCCTGGATTCATTCAATCCGGAAAGAACACTCTGATAGTTTGTAATATAAGTTGATGGTTCCGGCAATTTTTTAATCATGGAGCAATCTATTTCAAAATCCTCAGTGCTTTTGCCAATATATTGACCCAAAAGCATATGAACAAGACGTATTCCGTTTTCAACTTTCAGACGTTTACTGCTTATTTTATTTTGCTTTAACTCTACTGTTAGTACATCATTTTTATTACGGATACCTACTTCATAAGCATTCTGTGCATCCTGATGTATACGATCGAGTTGTTTGTCAACAGCATCAAGAGTTTTTATTTTCTCATATAAAGAGAGTAACTGATTGTAATATTTCTCAGTTGTAGCTATTATTTGATCTGATGTCTGACAAAGACGTATCTCTGTTACTTCTTTATTAAGATCCGCCAGCTTGTTACCGTTTGCGATCTGACGACCTGCATATATAGGCTCTATTGCCATAACATCGGCAACCATTGCCTCATCAAGAAAACCAAGAGAATAAGAAGAGGGTAAACCAGATAGTGTTGTAGCTACTGCTGTAGGATCAAGTCCCATACCTATAAGGTTTGTTGCAAGTGTTGTCCCCTGTTCCTCTGACATAGAAAGATCTTCCTGAATTAAATCATCATCTGATTTTAGATATGATCCGTTGGCAGATACTGTAGGAAAATATTTTGTAAAGGCTTCTTTCTTCTGCTGTTTTGCCATGTCGATCTGCAAACGACCTTTTTTCATACTGTAATTATTCTTTAGTGCCATCTTACGGCATTCACTAAGTGAATATACTTTATTCTGAGCATGTGCAGGTAAAACCATAAACATCAGCAAAAATAAAATTCCCGCTCCTGTAGTACGCATTCTTATTTTCTTTTTCATCATTTCAAAACGACCTCCTTCATTTTTCAGTATTCTCTTATGATCCTGTATTCTGAAAACCATCCAGTATCCTACAGGTATCATTGTAATTATAAAGAACATGGAAATAATAGTTCCGAAACAGACTACAACACCCATTGGACCCCATAAAGGAGTATTGGCAATTACCATTGGAATTACTCCCATGGAAGCTGCTGCACTGGTTAAAAAGATAGGACGCATTCTTCTTTCGGCTGCCTGCATTATTGCATGTTTAACACTCATACGATGTTTTATACGCAGTTCCTCAGCATAGTCTATAAGTATAATTCCATTCCTGATAATAATTCCCATAAGTGAAACTACTCCTAAAACACAGGTAAGACTCATAGGCTGCCCCATAATAAAAAGTCCCACAGAAGTTCCCAACAAAGAGAAAAGCAATGATAACATAAGCAATATGGTTAAACGGATATTCTTAAAATGGAAAAGAATTATCAAAAACATAATCACTATTGCCATTGCTAATCCACTATATATCTGAGGTTGTGTTTCGTTATCATTTTCCCGCTGTCCGCCAACTTCAAATTTAATATTTGAAGGTAATGAAATTCCTGAATTCAATTTTTTTATAATTCTGTCGGTGACGATATTTGTATTTTTTCCACGAGCAAGCTCTGCAGAAATAGTAACTGTTCTAACTCCGTTTCTTCTTAAAATCTGCCCATCGGTCCAATCGGGTTCTACCTTTGCCACCTGACGAAGCGGAACACTTATGCCGGGAAGAATTCCGCTTACCGTCGCATTGCTTAAATCTTCGGGAGTCTGCATGCCTGCATGTTTATCTTTCAGCATAACTTTTACCGGATAATCTCCTTCCCAGACTGTGGTCATAGGAATTCCGTCCCCAAAACGGGTTGCCAGATTCATTGATAACAGGGTCTTATTTATTCCAAGACGATTAGCTTCGACATCATCCATCACAACTTTCATACCTGGAATAGTCCCGTTAAAACTACTGCTGACAAGAAGTAAATCAGGATCGCTGCGCATGATACTCATTGCTGAATCTGCCAATGCATGAAGCTGTTTTAGGTTATCACCCTTGTATCTTATTTCTACAGGAGCTTTTGCATCGGTATATTCCAGTTGTTTGAAACGTACTTTAGCATCTGAAAAATAATTTGTATACATCGGAGTAAACTTATCGAGCAAATCCACTGTTTCATGTTTACCTTTTGTATTTACTATAAACTGTGCAAAATTACTGCCACCTACCTGCGGAGCATATGAGAACTGAAAACGCGGTGAACCTGAACCATAAAATGTTGTTACACTGACAACACGATCATCTTTTCTAATCATATCGGATAAGCTGTCTGCTATAACAGCCGTACGTTCAAGTGAGGATCCTGACGGTAGATATATTTCCACTGCAAACTGATCACGCTCGGCAACCGGCAAAAATTTCTGCGACTGATTAATTAACAATAATCCACCCAAAACAATAGATATAATACCTATTCCAAGAGTATAAAACGGATGTTTAAAACATACTACTATTAATTTATTATATAAACATTGAATAATCTCAAGAATACTATTTCTATGTTTTTTCTGATTGTTTAAATCAACTGCAAGTCCTTTTTTTATATATGAAAACTGCATATAAGGAACTACAAAAACAGCCACAAGTAAAGAAACAAATAAAACAATACAAACGGCCATAGGGAACCATTTTACAAAATCATGGAACATTCCTTTTAATAAGAGAAGGAACGGAAAAAATGTAATGGATATGGCCAATGTAGCAGCAAATATGGATGAGAAAAATTCTTTTGCTGAATGTGATGCTGCATGCCATCGACTCATTCCATTATCCAGATTCTCTACATAACAGTCTATGATCACAATGGAATTATCAACAATCATTCCCAAAGTAACAAGCATAGCAGCCAGAGTTACAGTATTCATTTCTATACCGACAGCATAAAAAATTCCAAGTGAAATAAATATAGTAATCGGAATCGTACTTGCCGCAACACCTGCCACACGCATAGGTAAAAGCAGCATAATAACTACTATTACTGATATAATAGCTATAAGCAATTCCTTAAGAAATTCTAAAACAGAATCATTTACTACTTTACTCTGATCGGTAATAGGATAAATAGAAACATCTGCAGGCAACCCCTTTTTAAAACCAGCCAGCTTTTCTTTAACAGTTTTGCCAAATTTAACAATATTATGCCCCTCTATCATTTCAAGAGAAAGAACAATACATTTCTTCCCGTTATCTTTAATATACGAAGATGGATCAGGATATTCTCTTTTAATCTCTGCTATATCACGCAACCTGATAATATTTCCTTTAGGATCGGAATAAACTATCTGGTTTGCCACACCTTCTTCTGTACTCATGGAAGATTGCAGATGAATAGGACGAACTGTTTTTTGATTATCCACAGAACCGCTTATTATAGTCATGCCCTGTGATGATAAAGCACCCAAAAGGGAAGCCGTATTTAATCCGTAATCAGATAATTTATCACGGTCTATATAGACATTGATTTGTTCTTTCTGTTCTCCATAAAGTCTTAAATTTGAAACAGTTGGGATTGTACGTAATGTATCTTCAAGTTCGGTTACATAATTATGCAGCTCCCTGTATGTTTTATCCTGACTTTCCAGTGTGATTAATAGGGCTGATGTATCTCCAAAATCATCATTGGCAAATAATGCAAGTACTCCTCCCGGAAGACTGACTTTAAACTGACTCAGCTTAATTTTAAATTTACTCCAGAATTCATCTTTGTTTTTTACATTATCATTTAATTCCACAAAGACTATGCACAAACCATCTTTGCTCTGTGAATATGTTTTCTTCTTCTTTATTTCCTTAAATCCCCACAAAAAAGTTTCCAGTGGTTTTGTAAGCTGCTCCTCTACCTCGGAGGACGTAGCTCCCGGATACACTCCGGCTACAATTCCCTGACGAACGGTAACTGTCGGAAATTCATTTTTGGGCATATTAATAAGGGCATAAACTCCAAAAACAACCGATACTATAACAAGCAGTATCATAATACTGCGATAGTGCATGACAATTTCCAGAGTGCCCTGTTTTCTCTTCCTTGTCATAATTCCTTAATTTTAGTTCCTTCACTTACCTTATCCATTCCCTCAACAATCACTTTCTCCCCTACCTTTAAACCTCCGGTAACTATAACGCCTTTTGAATTAACACCTGCTGTAACAATCATTCGTTTTTCAGATTTTGAATCTTTAGCCATCCAAACATATTTTAATCCATTAAAATCAAGCATAACGGCCACCTGAGGAAGTACAACTGCACTGTCTTTTTCGGTAGTACAAATTGAAGCACTGCATACCATTCCCGGCAGTAAATCATGATTAGTATTTAATAATGTCAATTTTACAGTGTAGGTATGACTTAATATATTTGCTTGTACTCCTTTTTCTTTTACAGTACCGGAAAATTCTTTATCTCCAAGGGCCGCTACTGTAAAGGGAACTTTATCTCCGATAGATATTTTCATGATCTCTTTTTCAGGGACTGACAATTTTACATATATCTGATCTAATTTCACTATCTTAAAACATCCGGATAACGGCATAACATAATTTCCTTCGTCGATTTTACGGCTTGCTATATATCCCGAAAAAGGTGCTCTTAAAACACAATCACTCAACACTTTTCTGGATATTTTCTCAGAAGACTGTGCTTCATTTAATTTAGTCTGAATATCTATATATTTAATCTCAGGAAGACTTCCTTTCTTATATAATGCACTTAATCTTTTATATGCATCTTTGGCCTGATTTAAAGTTGACAGCGCAATTTCGTGTGCATTACTTGCTGATGTATTGTCAATTTCTGCCAGCACCTGCCCTTTAACTACGCGGGCACCTTCATCTAAGTTAACATAAGAGACTGTACCCATAGTTGCAAAGCTCAGCATAGATCCGTACGATTCCTCCACTATCCCGACATAACTGCGGCTGCGTGCTGTCGGGGATGAAATAACGGAAACTGTTTTCACAACAGCAGGACTAATTTCAGCCTGTTTAGCCTTACCGGAGCAGCCTGCTATAAACAGAATGCCAATTCCTAAAACAATAAATTTCCTGATTTCCATATAATTTGCCTTTTATAATAATTTTATTTTTTTACTCTTAATAATTTCTTCTTACTCTTCCTAAAATCATTTGTTCTTATTTTAAAATAAGAACAAATGTCTTTTATTTTTTAATAAAACAAAAGGTTTATTTGTGACATTTAATGGTATATTTGTCGTATTAATAAATATTTAATTTAGGGAACATCAATGTTTACAATAGATTAACATATAAGAATAATGGAACAACTGGAAAAGAAGAAATATCTGTTTGAAAATTCAGTGTTTTTAGATAAAGATTTTGTCCTTATAAAAGGACTAAAAAAAGGAATCGTAAAAAATTATTATATAGAACATTCTGAAGATAGTACTTTTGGGATATGCACCTCCGGAATGGCGGAAATGTTTATCAACAAAAAGCATCTTTTTATAAAAAAACAGGATCTTATGATTACTCCTCCCGGGGCAAATGTGGAAATAATAAATATGTCGCAGGATTTTGACGGATGTCTGATAGCTACTTCTGAAAAATTTAGTAGGGAAGTAGTTTTCCAGTCTATACCTCAGTTGATTAATTTAATTATTTATGTAACAGAAAAAATGATCATCCATCTGGAAAATTCAAAGTATAATTTTCTAATAAACTATTTCAATTTTTTATGGACATTTCTGGAACAGAAGGAAACAATTTTCATGAAGGAAGCCATAAGGC
The DNA here is from genome assembly GCA_016649735.1 of Prolixibacteraceae bacterium. Lineage (GTDB taxonomy): Bacteria > Bacteroidota > Bacteroidia > Bacteroidales > Prolixibacteraceae > JAENXA01. The sequence goes on from JAENXA010000034.1 coordinate 7,808, forward strand.
ATTTAATAACAGCTATCTCTTTCTGGTTTTACAGTTTGCTTCATCTGGACGTTAATGAAAATATTAAAGGTAAAACAAGACAGGATGAAATTGTAGAACATTTTTTAATGAATGCAAGTATACATTTTCGTGAACACAGAAGAGTAAATTATTATGCAGGAATACAGTGTATTACTCCTAAACATCTGTCTCTTGTTACCCGGCAGATTACCGGCAAAACGGCAACTCAGTGGATTAATACACTGTTAATTATGGAAGCTAAATCACAACTTGAGCATTCCACAAAAACAGTACAGCAAATAGCAATGGATTTGAATTTCACCAATCAGTCATTTTTTGGAAAGTTTTTCAAACGTATTACAAAAATGAACCCTACAGAATACAGAGAGGCTAAAAAAGAATAAAATCAAATTAAAAGCTATGAATAATTCATAAAAATTCATAACTTTGCGCAATTTTTCTTTCAACTTTTAAATACTGGAAACAATGGCAAAATACACAGAAGAAGATTCAAGAACGTTTAGTGAATATCTGCTAATTCCCGGTCTGACAGATAAAGACTGTACCCCACAAAATGTATGTTTAAAAACGCCGCTTGTTTCATTTCGTAAAGGAACTCAGCCGTTAATAAGTCTTAATATTCCTTTCGTGTCAGCTATCATGCAGTCAGTTTCTGATGACCATATGGCCATTACTCTGGCAAGAAACGGAGGACTTTCTTTTATCTTCGGATCTCAGTCTATTGAAACGCAGACAGAGATGGTTCGTAAGGTTAAAAAATTTAAAGCCGGTTTCGTAGAAAGTGACTCAAATCTTACACCTGAGAATACATTGAAGGATGTCATAGAAATGAAAGCAAAGACAGGTCACGGTACAATAGGAATTACAAAAGACGGTTCTATCCACGGAAAACTTCTGGGAATAGTTTCAAGCAGGGATTATCGTCCTGGACATGATCCTATGGATAAAAAAATAAAAGATTTTATGACTCCGTTTAGTAAATTAATAACAGGAACAACGGGGATTACACTTAATAAAGCTAACGATATAATCTGGGACCATAAGCTAAACAGCCTTCCAATAATTGATAAAAATCAGATATTACAGTTTTTCGTTTTCCGCAAGGATTATGATAATCATAAAGAATACCCTGAAGAATTATCTGACGACAGTAAAAAATTAATGGTAGGCGCAGGTATTAACACACGTGATTATAAAGAAAGAGTCCCTTCATTAGTTAATGAAGGAGCTGACATCCTTTGTGTGGATTCTTCAGACGGCTATACCGAATGGCAAAGAGAAACCATTAAATTTGTTAAAGAAAAATACAACAATAAAATTCCTGTAGGCGGCGGGAATGTGGTAGACAGAGATGGATTTTTATATCTGGCTGAATCCGGAGCCGATTTTGTGAAAGTTGGTGTTGGAGGCGGATCAATATGTATTACAAGAGAAACAAAAGGAATAGGAAGAGGACAAGCAACTGCTATAATTGATGTTGCTAATGCAAGGGATGAATATTTCAAAAAAACAGGAGTTTACATTCCTATTTGTTCAGACGGAGGAATAGTTCAGGATTATCATATGGTTCTGGCACTTGCTATGGGAGCTGATTTTTTGATGATGGGACGCTATTTTGCACGTTTCGACGAAAGTCCTTCCAGAAAAGTACTGTTAAACAATCGCTACGTAAAAGAATACTGGGGTGAAGGTTCAAACAGGGCAAGAAACTGGCAGCGCTATGATATGGGAGGCAGTTCAACTCTAAAATTTGAAGAAGGTGTAGACAGTTATGTTCCTTATGCAGGAAAACTAAAGGATAATATTCAAATTACACTTGGAAAAATTAAATCAACACTATGTAGTTGCGGAGCTCATAACATTGCTGAATTAAAACAAAAAGCAAAATTAACTGTTGTTTCTTCAACAAGTATAGTAGAAGGTGGAGCACATGATGTTATTCTTAAAGACACTAACATATAATATTTAGTGTCAGATTCTTTCTTTCACTAAATTTGAATGTAATTGATTTTTACACACAAAATAATAAAAGCAATTAACTGTTTCTATAATAGTTAGTTGCTTTTATATTTTATATAAATAAAAAGGCAGCATTATTCATTAAAGATTCCTTTGCCTTGTCTTATCAACACAGGATAATCACCGGTACAATCTATAACTGTTGAAGGAACTATTCCTCCGGCATCACAATCAAGTACCAGATCCACATAATTACCGAGTTTTTCGTGAATAAGTTCAGGATTAGTTGTATACTCAACTATATCATCTTCATCATGAACTGAAGTAGAAAGGATCGGGTTTCCTAATATACGTACCAATTCTGTTACTATAGGATGATCAGGAACACGAATACCTATTGTCTTTTTCTTCCCTTTGAAATATCTGGGCACATTATTATTAGCATTAAGTATAAAAGTAAAAGGACCGGGAAGATAATGTTTCATAAGTTTAAAAAACTGATTCGGAATAGGACGACAATAATCAGAAAGATGACTTAAATCACTACATATAAACGAAAAATTTGAATTTTCAACAGGAATTTTTTTTATTCTGGCCACTCTTTCTACAGCTTTCATATTCATTACATCGCAGCCTATTCCATAAACGGTATCAGTAGGATAAACAATAACTCCTCCGTTACGCATAATATCCACAGCTTTCTCGATTTCCTGAATATTAGTATCTTTCTTATATATCTTTACCAACATAATAATAACGTATTAAAAAAACTGTCTAAATATTTATTAATTTTTATGCGGGAAAGTTAATTATTTTTTAGCAATAAAAGACTAAGTACCAATAATAAAGAGCCATAAAATAAAAAATGAATACACATAAATTAAATAATGCTTTAGTACTAAATAAAAGGAAGAAGACCGGCGAGACAATTTTAAAAATATTAAAGACGCAAAAATTGAGAATAGCCACAGTTTATTTATAACTTTTCAATAAAAAAACGTAAAAAAGAAGACCTAAAAAGTTAGGTTATTTTGTAACAATCCTTAAATTGAGAGTATACATAATGTATATAACCTAATACATAAGTTCTATAGTCTGTTAAAAAAATATAAAAAGCTATTTTTAGGCAAAAAATGAGGAA
>JAENXA010000025.1 GCA_016649735.1 Prolixibacteraceae bacterium
AATTTAATACCCTCGTTGTAGTTGGCCATTTGCGCCTCCTGCAAAGACGAAAAAAAGGAGGCAAAAATGTTAAAAATCTTCAAAAGCTTTGGAGGATTTAGAGAAATTCTTCAGGCAGAAAAAGGATGCTGGATTAATGTTATTCAGCCAACATCCGAAGAAATCGATAGATTAAAAAATGAATTTAAAATTCCATCTGATATAATAAGGGATATTCTTGATGCAGATGAGAGACCCCGTTACGAAATTGACGACGACTGGACACTGATTTTGTTTAGAATTCCCATTGAAACTCCCAATAACGGAATACCATACTCTACTATTCCTCTTGGAACTATAAGGATTAACGGAATAACCATTACTCTCTGTTCAAAAATCAATGAAATACTTCCTTTATCTCAGCCAGCTTTGTTTAAAGTAACTGCACCTAATGCTCATTATGATCCATTGATCTTTATAATTAAATTATTTTTACGTTCAGGCACTGTTTATCTAAATTACCTGAAGTATATAAATCAGCAGACCACCCATATTGAAAATGAAGTAGAAAAATCAGTCAGGAATAAAGAGCTGAATAAACTACTGAAAATGGAAAAATGTCTGGTTTATTTTATCACATCTCTTAAATCAAACGAAGTTGTTCTGACAAAAATCAAGAACACGCTAAAAAACATGGAAGAAGATACACAGGATCTGCTTGATGATGCGATCATAGAAAACAAACAGGCTCTTGAAATGGCTCAGATATATTCAAACATTCAAAGTGGAATGATGGACGCCTTTGCTTCTGTCATTTCCAACAATTTGAATGTAGTAATGAAACAGCTTACTTCTATTTCCATTATATTAATGATTCCTACGTTAATAGCAAGTTTATATGGTATGAATGTTCCTAATTTTCTGGAAAATAAAAACTGGGCATTTGTAGGAATAATCTTTTTATGCATTCTTATGGCAACAATGGGTATTATATTTTTTAGAAAAAAAGATATGTTTTAAATTTTTACCCAAAATGAAATTTAGTTAAAAATTTATACTCTTAAGATTGTCACTTCCTTTCTATTTCATATATTTGTGGACAATTATTGCCTTTTTAGCTCAGTTGGTAGAGCAGCTCATTCGTAATGAGCAGGTCGGGGGTTCGAGTCCCCTGAAAGGCTCATCAGGATTGTCGTTGTCTTTTTCGGTTTAGTTGAAAATACAAAACCGTTTTTTAAAATTAAATTTAAAAGTATGGAAAAAGATATTAATACCAATGATACAATAACCATTGATCTGTTTATCCCATGTTTTATTGATCAGTTATATCCTAAAACAGCTTTTAATGTCGTAAAAATTCTTAAAAAGGCAGGATGCAAAGTTAATTATAATCCAAATCAGACATGTTGCGGTCAGCCTTCCTACAATAGTGGTTACCATAAAGAAACAAAAAGACTGGCAACAAAGTTCATGAAAGATTTTAAAGGAGAAAACCTGATTGTAAGTCCTTCGGCTTCATGTACCAGTTTTATTAAAAACTATTATAGAGATCTTTTTCATAAGGATGATCCTTTATATAAAGAGACTCTAAAGACAAAAGATCGTATTTTCGAATTAACAGACTTTTTGGTAAACAAACTTAAATACATTGATTTCGGAGCCAGTTTTCCTCATAAAATATGTTATCATGATGCATGTACTGCATTACGTGAATATGGCATTTTTAAAGAACCAAGAGTTCTTCTTGCAAAGGTAAAAGGGCTAGAATTAATTGAAATGGAAGGCAATGATGTATGTTGTGGATTTGGTGGAACTTTTTCTGCAAAATACACATCCATTTCTACATCCATGACTGAACTAAAAGTAAAACATGCAATTGCTACAGGAGCAGAATATATCGTTTCTACAGAATCATCATGTCTTTTAAACATTGAAAGCTATATTAAAAAGAACAAATTACCAATAAAAACAATTCATATTGCGGATATTCTCGCCAGCGGATGGGGAGAAAACAAATAAAAATTATAAAATTTAAATAAATAAAAGCCTGAATAAAATAAATTTTTATTCAGGCTTTTATTTTAAAGAAAAATTGTATCGCAAAACTTCTAGAAAGACTGCATATTATATAATTTAAAATACTCACCCTCTTTAATCAGAAGTTCATCATGAGTTCCTGATTCCACAATCTTACCTCCTTCAAGAACATAAATAATATTTGCATTTTTAATAGTAGAAAGACGATGGGCAATAACTATTGAAGTCCTGTTTTTCATAAGATTGTCCAAAGCAGTCTGCACAAGTTTCTCTGATTCCGTATCAAGAGCAGAGGTAGCCTCATCAAGAATTAATATAGGAGGGTTTTTTAAAACAGCACGGGCAATAGATATTCGCTGACGCTGTCCTCCTGATAATTTATTTCCGCTATCCCCTATATTAGTCTGATAACCTTCTTCAGAAGCCATAATAAAGTCATGGGCATTTGCAATCTTAGCTGCCTGAATAACATCCTGCTCGCCGGCTTCAGAACCAAAAGCTATATTATTGTAAAAAGTGTCATTAAAAAGTATAGGATCCTGATTAACATTACCCATTAAACCACGCAAATCATAAAAACTGATATTCCTTATATCCACTCCGTCTATTAAAACAGAACCTGATGTCACATCCCAGAAACGAGGCAGTAAATCTACAAGAGTGGTCTTCCCCGATCCTGATTTACCAACAAGAGCAATTGTCTGACCTTTTTTAATGGTCATATTAATATGTAAAAGTACTTCTTTGTCTCCCACATAATTAAAACAAACATCCTCGTATTTTATTGTATGCTCAAAAGACTTCTTCTCAATAGCATCGGCTTTTTCTTTAATAGGGTTATCCTGCATTAAAATCTTATCAATTCTTTCCATAGAAGCCAATCCTTTCTCAACACTATAGAGAGCCATAGAAAATGCTTTAATAGGATTAATAATACTATAGAAAAAAACAAGATATGTAATAAATTGCTGAGGTGTAAGAGCACCCTCATTCCCGGAAAGAATAAGATTTCCTCCATACCATAAAACAATGACAATAACAGATGTTCCCATGAATTCACTCATCGGATGAGCCAGAAAATAACGACTCATAAGACGGTTCATTATACCACGGTAATTTTCATTCTGCTGCTCGAATCTTTTATTGGCCTGATCCTCCGCATTAAAAGCTTTAATTATCCGAAGACCTGAAAGATCTTCCTCTATTATGGAAAGCAATTCTCCCTGTTTATACTGACCTTTTCTGGATTGCTTCTTCAAACTCTTCCCTACTCTGCCTATCAGCAAACCGGTAAGCGGCAATAAAACAAGTACAAACAAAGTAAGCGACCAGCTAACGTAAATCATATAACCAAGAGAAACCATTATAAGAACAGGATTTTTAAACAGCATCTCCAGAGAATTCATTATGGAATTTTCAATTTCCTGAACATCACCGGTCATACGTGCCATAATATCACCCTTCCGTTCATCACTAAAAAAACCTAAATGAAGAGAAATAATTTTATGATATATTTTATTACGGACATCACGGACAACTCCGTTCCTGATAAAAATCATTGAATAACTTGCGAGATATGTAAATCCTGTCTTAAAAAAAACCATCACAATCATAGCAAGCCCAATATAAATTAACGCAGAAGCAGATCCGCTTGTATCTCTCAGCCATGTAATATAATACGACAGGTTATTGATAATAGCTTTAGCCGAAAATTCCCAGGGAGCAATTGTATAAACAGCTTCTTCAGTTTTAAAAAGAATACCTAAAACCGGAGACAACAAACCAAACGAAAATGCTCCAAAAACAGCTGCCAGAATATTGAACAAAAAATTGAGTACAACATTCCATTTATATGGAGGCAAAAGTCTCCGAAACAATTTAAAAATATCCTTCATAATAATAATAAGTTACAGGTTCTTATTCCGGGTTTCAGTTCCTGTTCCTGTAAATAATTCTATCTTCGTCAAAATTAATTGAAAATTATATATAGGGGCAAAATAAACCACCTTTACTTTTATCAATCTTTATTCCCGTCATTTATTATATTATCTGTCTTCATCATAAATTCTCCCGACAATCATTAAAAGGCAAACAGATCTAATAAAATTGTAATATTAAAATAATTCAGAACTTCTCTGAAACATCATTTTATTCTATTACATATCATCCAAAAATTCCTATATAATTCTGAGGAGTAATTTTTCTTAATTCAGCTTTAACCTCATCATTAACATTAAGTGTTTCGATAAATTCATGAATCACTTTTGAATTCATTTTCTTGCCCGTTCTGGTTAAATTTTTCAGAGTCTCATATGGATTAGGATAACCTTCTCGTCTAAGTATAGTCTGAAGTGCCTCTGCTACAACTTCCCAGTTATCTTCAAGATCAACATCTATTTTTTCTTTATTCAGAATCAGTTTGCCAAGTCCTTTCATAGTAGAACTGATTGAAATTAAAGTATGACCGAAAGGTACCCCAATATTACGAAGAACAGTTGAATCAGTTAAATCACGCTGCAATCTTGAAACAGGAAGTTTGGCTGACAAATGTGCAAAAACAGCATTGGCCATACCAATATTACCTTCCGAATTTTCAAAATCAATAGGATTTACCTTATGAGGCATTGCAGATGATCCTACTTCCCCTGCCTTTATTTTCTGTGTAAAATAACCCATTGAAATATACATCCACATATCTCTGTCCAGATCCATAATGATTGTATTAATCCTTTTCATGGCATCAAAAATGGCTCCGTAATTATCATAATGGGTTATCTGAGTTGTATATTGAGATCTGGTAAGATTTAATGATTTTTTCAGAAAATTATTTGCAAACAACTGCCAGTCAATTTCAGGATAAGCTACATGATGAGCATTAAAATTACCAGTTGCTCCGCCAAATTTGGAATCACATTTAATTTCTCTCAATTGTGACAGCTGATCTTCAATACGTTCTATGAAAACACGAATTTCCTTACCTAAATTTGTCGGTGTTGCAGGCTGTCCGTGTGTCTTGGCCATCATAGACACAGAATTCCATTTATCGGCAAGGCATTTAAGCTTATTCACTAAACCTTCGATAGCAGGATAATACTCATTGTTTAGAGCGTCCTGAATAGAACAGGGAACAGCCGTATTATTAATATCCTGTGATGTAAGACCAAAATGAATAAATTCCTTAAAATCATGAAGACTAAGTCTCTCAAAATTTTCTTTCAAAAAATATTCCACAGACTTTACATCATGATTTGTAGTCTTTTCAATCTCCTTTATACGCTGAGCATCTTTTATAGAAAAATCAGATACAATTTTTCTTAGTTCGCTAAATCTTTTATGATCAAAACCTGACAACTGAGGCAGCGGTATTTTACATAATGCGATAAAGTATTCTACTTCAACAAAAACACGATATTTTATTAAAGCATATTCAGAAAAATAATACTGCAGATTTTCATCTTTTTTGCGATAACGCCCGTCTATTGGAGATATGGCCGTAAGAGAATTTAATTCCATTGATTCCATTTTTCAAATAAATAAAAGGTATAAAAACATTTCTATCCAATTTTTAAAAAAATTCGAAAGACAAATTTAATAAAATATACCGAATACAAATAATGCCAGCGACAAACGACAAACAACAAAGACCATACTTAAGATAGAAATTTCATAGAACAAAATAAAATCCAAAATATTTAGAATTTGTGTAATTTGCAATATGTTATTTGTAATTGTAACTTTACGTAAAGAAAAAAATTAAACCATGAAATTATTAAGCCTATTTTTCTTGTTTTTTCTATCTTTTATATGGCTACCAACTTTTTCAGAAACGATAAAACAAGAGGACAAAACATCCGAAAAAGTCATCTTCAAATTTGACATTAAGGAAAATATTTCTCCCGGAGTATGGAGAAAAACAAAACAGGCATTTGATGAAGCGAAAGAGAAAAAAGCTTCTGCTTTTCTCATCCATATGAACACCTACGGAGGAACTGTACTGGATGCTGATTCTATACGCACAAAAATTCTAAACTCCCCTATTCCTGTTTATGTTTTTATAGATAATAATGCAGCAAGTGCAGGATCACTTATTTCCATAGCCTGCGACAGCATCTATATGCGCAAAGGATCATCAATTGGAGCAGCTACCGTCGTAAATTTATCAGGGAAAAAAATGCCGGACAAATATCAGTCATACATGCGATCAATTATGAGATCCACAGCCGAATCTCACGGACGTGATACTATTATAACGAAACAGGATACCATTTATAAGTGGTTCAGAAATCCCAAAATAGCAGAAGCCATGGTAGATGAAAGTATCTTTATTCCGGGCATCATAGACACCGGTAAAATACTAACATTTACACCCACTGAAGCTATAAAATACGGATTCTGTGAAGGAACAGCCGAAGATATTCCTCAAGTTTTACACCATATAGGTATTGATAATTACAAAATTGTGTCTTATAAGCCTTCATTTTTGGAAAAAGTAATCGATTTTTTAATTAATCCTGTAGTTTCAGGAATTCTTATCATGCTTATGATTGGAGGCCTTTATTTTGAATTCCAGAGTCCCGGCATTGGATTTCCTCTTGCAATTGCTCTTTTGGCAGCCGTAGCATATTTTGCTCCTCTTTATTTAGAAGGACTGGCTGCCCATTGGGAAATTATGTTATTTATAGCAGGTCTTATTCTCATAGCTTTAGAAATATTTGTCATCCCTGGATTCGGCATTGCCGGAATATGCGGAATATTTTTAGTATTTGCAGGACTATTATTGAGTCTGTTACAGAACGTCAATCTTGATTTTCAATGGGTTAACCATGATAAAATTTTCACTGCTCTAACAACAGTTACAGTTTCTTTGTTTTCAGGCTTCATTCTTAGTCTGATATTAGGGGAAAAAATATTTACAAGCAATTCAGGCGCATTTAAAAAATTTTCACTCCACGACATTCAGGATAAAGAGAAAGGATTTATAAGCGTTGATCCGAATCTTAAATATTTAAACGGAAAAACAGGAGAAGCTTATACTGTACTACGCCCTTCCGGAAAAGTAATTATAGAAGGTAAAATCTATGATGCTGTATCAAACTGGGGAATGATAGAAAAAGGAGAAAAAATCAAAGTTATTAAAATAGAAACGATGCAATTATATGTTGAGACAATAGCAGATCAATCGTTATAAATAATTTTTATTAATACATTATATTTTAGTAATTTTATAAAAAATACAACATGTGCCTATTATATTTTTTATTGATAAACTATAACTCATTTATTAAACCATGGAAAGAAGAAATTTCATAAAAAAGAGCATTGGTGCAGGAATTGCTATAGGCGTTGGCTTAAATACAGGCATAGCCGGTAACCTGTCAGAAATAAAAAGAAATGCATACGATCTGGTAGCCATTAAAGGCGGAGAAGCTGAAGACATGTTTAAAAAAGGCATTGCATCTCTGGGAGGTATGAAGTCTTTTGTAAAACCAAATCAGACTGTTGTAGTCAAACCAAACATCGGATGGGATACTTCTCCGGAAAAGGGAGCAGACACCAATCCGAACCTGATTTACGAAATTATAAAACACTGTTACAATGCCGGAGCCAAAAAAGTTTATGTTTTTGATAATACATGCAACAACTGGCAGAAATGTTACAAAAACAGCGGAATAGAAGATGCTGTAAAAAACGCCGGAGGTGTTATCGTAACTGGTAAAGATGAAGGACTGTATCAGGAAGTAGAACTAAAAAACGCAAAAATACTATCCAAAACAAAACTTCATGAACTGATACTTTCAAGTGACGTTTTCATAAATGTTCCAGTACTAAAAAATCATAATTCAACGACAGTCTCCTGTGCTATGAAAAATCTTATGGGAACCGTATGGGACAGAAGTTTTTTCCATAAAAACGGACTCTCTCAATGCATAGCAGATTGTCCGACATACCGTAAACCCGACCTGAATATTGTAGATGCTTATCGTGTTATGAAAACTAATGGTCCAAGGGGGATTTCTCCCAACGACTGTATTACCATGAAAGCGCAATTGATTTCTACAGATATTGTAGCTGTGGACACTGCTGCAGTGAGACTCTTCGGTATTAATCCTGAAGACATCACTTACTTATCAAAAGGCCAATCAAATAATCTGGGAACAATGGATCTTAAAAGTCTTAATATATACAGGATAAGCATTTAAATTACGGATTAATGCAAAAATTGTACAAACCTCTTAGAATTATCATTGCGATATTTTCTTTTTTGTCGTTATCCTTTATTTTTCTGGATTTAAATCCAGACATGAATTCTATATGGTATAAAATAATAACATGGTATCAATTAATTCCTTCGGTAAATAGCTTTATCAGAACAGCTGAATTTTTATCAGCCGGTTTCATTATAGTAATTATTCTAACACTGCTTTGGGGACGTATTTATTGTTCTATGTTTTGTCCGCTGGGAATTTTTCAGGACATCATTAATTTTTTTGCAAAAAAACTTAGTAAGAAAAAAATTAGATTCAAATATGCCCGCCCCAAAAAAAAACTACGCTATTTATTTTTAGCACTTGCAGTAATACCATTATTTCTTGGATCAATTACATTTCTTGGACTACTTGATCCTTATAGCAATTTCGGACGTATATTTACCAATCTTTTTAAACCTGCATATATAGTACTGCATAATTTTACAGGTGACCTTCTTATGAAAATACATATATATTCTGTTCCCACGAAAGAATTAGTTTATGCTTCTTTAGAAAGTATAATTTATCCTCTCCTTATTTTGGGAATAATAACATGGTTGTCCGTAAAATGGGGAAGATTATACTGCAATACTATTTGTCCGGTAGGAACTTTTCTTGGATTTTTATCAAAATTCTCACTATTTAAAATAAAAATTGATCAGAATAAATGCATTAAATGTGCAAAATGCTCTGCTGTATGTAAATCGCAATGTATTGAATTGAAAACACAGGAAATAGATTTTACCCGCTGTGTAGGATGTTTCAACTGCATTGATAAATGTGAACATAAAGCTATAGGATTCCATCTTTCACTGAAAAAGGATACATTACCAATAATAAAAATCATTTCAGGGAAAAAGAACATTCCACAAAAAAAAGAAACAGACCTGTCAAAAAGAATTTTTTTTGGAGAATCTATATTGTTCTTATCTGCATTAACCGGGATCTCTGCAAAATCAGAACAACAGCGCAGACAAAAAAACCGGGAAAGAAACGGAAACGGAACCACCCGCATAGAGAAACAACATCCGTGTTCCCCTCCCGGATCTGTAAGCTTAAAACATTTCAACAACACATGTACAGCCTGCAATCTTTGTGTAGCAGCCTGTCCTGGCGGAGTTTTGCAACCATCATTTCTACAATACGGACTGGAAGGATTTCTTCAGCCTTACATGGAACCTAAAAAAGGTTACTGCAGTTTTGACTGTACAAAATGCAGTGATGTTTGTCCCTGTGGAGCAATTTTGCCATTGTCAATAGAAAAAAAACATACTACACAAATAGGTATTGCTCATTTTGTCGAACACAACTGTGTAGTCTTCCGCGAAGGAACATTATGCGGAGCCTGTTCTGAACATTGTCCCACAAAAGCACTTAAAATGATACCTTACGGAAAGGATCTTAATATTCCAGTAGTAGATTCTGAACTCTGCATTGGATGCGGAGCCTGTGAACACGTCTGTCCGGCTGATCCTAAAGCTATATTTGTAGAAGGAAATATAATACAGCTAACAGCAAAAAAACCAATACAAAAAAAACAAAAGGAAGGTGCTATAGATGAATTCCCATTTTAATAAAGACAAAAAAAGAAGTAACCAGATTAAAGCATATCATCCGGTTCATAACATTTTTTAATTCACCGTATAAAGCTATAGTTTGCCCTGCCGAATTTTTAATACTTAGATGAATATTTTTTAAAATAGTTGTAACTATAATTAAAGCCTAACACTATAATGTGTCAGGCTTTAATTATTTATCATCTCATTTAGTGGAGGTGCCGGGACTCGAACCCGGGTCCAAACGAGGAAGCAATATGCTTTCTACATGTGTAGCTCTGACTTGATTTTCGAATAACGGCCGGATCAAAGCCACCAAACGTTATCTTATCTTCTGTTTTCTCACGTACAGGTCGAAGCAGCTAATACGCCAGTTCTGATATTTTTGCACCATCTAATCGAACCGCCTCAGAACAAGGGCATCCGGATGATGTCTCGTCCCGGCACCTAGTGCCAGGATAAAGCTTAAACCTACTGTAATTCAGTTAAGCAGCAAGAGCGAAATTTTCATTGCCAATTAAAAATTTGATCATTGAGATTAACGAGCCAATAAACAAAGCTCGACATGCTTACACACCTCTTCTGCCCGCTGTCAAAACCAATTCACCCCCATATATTCCAGAGAATAATTAGTATATTAGCGTTGATGCCAATTTTAATATCTACAAAGATAGATATTATTTTGATTTGTACCTCTAAAAACATTTCTTACATATAAAATAAATATTACAATCAACTATTTGAATATTTGAAAGTTATGAGAATACATCATAATTAAATAAATAAAAAAGTTCTTTCTCTCCATATTTTATCAATGAAAATATTAATTTTGCAGTCAATAAAGATCGGGATGTAGCGCAGTTGGTAGCGTACCACGTTCGGGACGTGGGGGTCGCTGGTTCGAATCCAGTCATCCCGACATTTGATAAAAGTCAAAAGTCGTAGCAAAAAACCTGTAATTTAAAAAATTACAGGTTTTTTATTACATTTGCGGTCTGAACAAACGTGTACTTGACAACCACGTAAAAAACAAGAAAATGAAACAAAAAGTCTCTGTGATCTTTTTTCTGGCAGGCATTCTGTTTGCCGCGTGTATGTTAATAGCCAACATCCTGGCTACAAAAATTATAGTTATAGGTCCGTGGTCAGCACCGGCAGGAGTTTTAATTTTCCCCATTGCCTATATTCTAAACGACCTTATTGTTGAAGTATGGGGCTATGCAAAAGCCCGTCTAATAATATGGTCAGGATTCGGCGTAAATATTCTTGCAGCCATATTTTATGCCCTGACCATAGCAATACCTTCACCCGCCTTTTATCATGGGCAGGAAGCTTTTCAAACTATTCTGGGAAGTTCAGTTCGTCTGGTTTTTGCAAGTCTTATAGCTTATCTAAGTGGTTCTTTCCTCAATGCCTTCGTAATGAGTAAAATTAAGGTTTTGACAAAAGGAAAAAATTTTTCATTCCGGGCAATTTTTTCAACACTAATCGGAGAGGGAGCTGATTCTGTTCTATTTATCGGTATTGGGTTTGCCGGCATATTCCCTTTTGAAATTATTGTAAAAATGATGATCACACAGGCATTAATAAAAACCGTCTATGAAATAATAGTTCTTCCGCTGACAATCTTCACTGTAAAAAAAATAAAGAAAATAGAAGGAGAAGATACCTACGACGAGAATATTTCATATAATCCATTTCGGTTAAGTCAGATAAAATAATAATTCTTCCCGCACAACATTAACTAAAAATAATAAATAATGAGAAAAGCATTAGTAGTTTTTTCAGGAGGACAGGATTCAACAACCTGTCTATACTGGGCAAAAAAGAAATTTGATAGTGTGGAATCTATCTCTTTTAATTACGGGCAGAGACATTGTAAAGAAGTAAAAATAGCAGAAGACATCGCAAGGGGAGCAAGAGTTCCATGGCAATTATTTCATATGGATCTGCTTAACAAAATCTGCGACAATTCTCTAACCGATCCTGATATGGAAGTAGACAAAGAAAAACCTGCGAATCAGCCTCCAAATACACTTGTAGAAGGAAGGAATATGCTTTTCCTTACATATGCGGCTATTTACGCAAAATCAAAAAACATCCAAAATATTGTAACCGGCGTAGGTCAGGCCGACTACAGCGGTTATCCCGACTGCCGAAATGAATTCATACTATCACTGAACAAAACACTGAACCTGTCTATGGAATATGAATACAAAATCCATACTCCGCTTATGTGGAAAAACAAAAAAGAAATCTGGGCTATGGCCGATCAGCTCGGAATTTTTGATCTTGTACGATATAAAACACTGACATGTTATAACGGAATTATAGGAGAAGGATGTGGTCATTGTCCTGCATGTTTCCTTCGGAAAAGAGGACTGGAACAATACCTGAAAGAAATAGGACAAAAATAAGAAAACCTATTTCCAGAATCTGTAAAAATGACAAACCGGACCATGCCCTTTGCCAATCTCATATTCCGCACCATTAACAATAGCCTGATTAATATAATCTTTAGCCATTTTTATCGCTTCATTTAAAGGCAGGTTATGAGCCAGATAAGAAGCTACAGCCGAAGAAAAGGTACAACCAGTACCATGAGTGTTTTTTGTATTTATGCGCTGCGAAGGAAGTTCAATAATTTCATCAGTTTCGGCATTATAAAAATAATCTACCAGTTTGCCTTCTGTCAAATGTCCGGCCTTTAACAATACTGAAACTCTGCCACCACATGATAATTTTTTAATCACCTTCGGCATATCTTTCTCACAAGTAATCTTCTCTCCGGATAAGATTTCCGCTTCCGGAATATTTGGAGTAATAACCCTTACTTTAGGAATAAGAACATTCTTCAATGTATCAATGGCATCATCCTCCAATAATTTATCACCGGAGGTCGCTACCATTACCGGATCAAGAACAATATCCCGAATATCATACTCATCCAGAGTTTCCCTCACCCCAATAATTAATTCAGAGGAATGGAGCATACCTATTTTAATAGCATCAGTACCTATATCATCTAATACCGAATGAATCTGCCCTTTCACAAAATCTACTGGTACAGGATGAACGCCAGTTACGCCTATTGTATTTTCATCAACCACGGCAGTAAGAACGGTAGTAGCATAACATCCACATGCTGATATAGTCTTCAGGTCTGCCTGCATTCCAGCTCCCCCACTCGGATCACTGCCGGCTATAGATAAAACTCTTTTATAATGTCTCATATTTTTAAC
>JAENXA010000303.1 GCA_016649735.1 Prolixibacteraceae bacterium
ATCTGCATCTTCCTTGGGAAGTCCGCATACGGCAGGAGTCGGATGCAATTGTTTTACAAAATTACCCCACTGTCCCTTAATTTTATCTGAAGTAAAATAAAAATTCGTTTTTAAATGAGCTACATTCCCACTTTCAAGGGTCTCCGGTCCGCGGGTAGTGTAAGGATAAATATTAAAATGATAAAAAACATCCAGCATATAACGTGAAACAAATGCCTGTTCTTCTATCTCTTTTGTGTGCCAGCCATAATCTCCGTCTTTTCTAAATGATTGCGTTCCTGCCAGAGAAACCGTTTCTACAGTTTTCCCGTCTGTATTGAATAAAATTTCAGGAGTTGCTCCCATCCAGGTTCCTGCCTGAGGAAAATGCACCAGATAGACAAATGCTTTTGGTGATTTTTCTTTAAGATCCCAATATATATTTCCGATAGATTCTTTTCCACGGTTTTTAGAAATAAGACGTGATATAATAACTTTCGATAGAGAAGACCGGGAAAGAAATTCAACGGTTTTCTTGATATCTTTAAGATATTCTTTTTTTGAAATAAAATACTGATCTTTCTGTGAAGTATTTCCCTCGGGTAATTGTGGCAGATTATCAGCGCAGAATAAAGAAAAGTCTTCTTCATTCTGCAATAAAACTCCGGGTTTAATCATCAGAAGCGGACTTTTTTCCTGAATTCTAAACGGAGCAAAAACAAAACCCTCTTTATTATTTAAATGCGTAACATCCTGAAAAGAAAGAACATCGTTTTCACCCCCTATTAAAATTACCGGCATTATTTCCCCTGGCATTGTCCATATGGCAAAAGGATAATTTTTTGCCATAAGCTGATCCAATAAATGTTTAAAATAATTATCTGTTATCATTTTTTTGATAAAACAATATTCACTACACGTCCTGTAGAAATAAGTTTATTTTCTTCACTTTTTACGTTCACATTCCATATATGAGTAAGTCTCCCTTTATGAATAATATCAGCAACGGCAATAGCTCTTCCTTTAGTTAAACCTCTGACATGATTGACATTTACCTGCATACCACGAACTTCATATTTATCATTATCAAGCAAAGTCATACTCCCGATTCCGGCAACAGACTCTATCATAGACAAAATCAATCCTCCGTCAAGGACATTACCTTCAGGGCGCATAACC
>JAENXA010000067.1 GCA_016649735.1 Prolixibacteraceae bacterium
AAAGCGAAAAACAGAGAGTATATAGTCAGTAAATATTTAAAGGAGGAATTAAGAAAATGAGAGACTGGAATTTTAAGAATATTGATTTTTCCTTATATCCTTTTTATGAAGGAAATGATTTAGGTGTTTTTCTAAATGGAGAAAATTTATCTGTAAAGATATGGGCTCCCGGAGCTCAGGAAGTAAGATTTCTTGTATACCAACAAAGCAGTGGAGGAGAGCCTATACGTATAGATTCTTTGACTCCCGAAGATAAGGGTTGCCGGTCATTAAAATTAAAAGGAAAATTTGCAGGATTATATTATTGTTTTCGGGTAAACAATAAAGGCTGGATGAACGAAAATCCCGGAATAAATGCCCGTGCTACAGGAGCAAACGGACACAGGGGGTTAATTTTTCATCCCGAAGAAACTTCCCCGGCAGGCTGGGATAAGGACAATCCCATTACTCTTGAGAATCCTGTAGATGCCATTATATATGAATTGCATATAAGGGATTTTTCCATGTCTGATGATTCAGGAATGGTAAATAAAGGAAAATATCTTGCATTCACAGAAGAAGGAACCGTTAGTCCGGATGGTCAGTCCACCGGTATAGATCATCTTAAAGAACTTGGAATCACGCATGTTCATTTATTACCTGTTGCTGATTATCATTCCGGAGAAGAGAGAGCACAAAAAGAAAGTTATAATTGGGGGTATAATCCTGTCAATTACAATGTTCCTGAGGGAAGTTATGCAACAAATCCTGATAATACATCAAGAATAACAGAACTTAAGCAATTGGTAATGTCTTTGCATAAGGCTCAAATAGGTGTAGTTCTTGATGTTGTATACAATCATTCATGTTACACAATAAGGTCATGGTTTAATCAAACCGTTCCCGGCTATTTCTATCGTCAGAATCAGGACGGAACATTTTCAAATGGTAGTGCCTGTGGAAATGAAATTGCCTCAGAAAGAGCAATGGTTCGAAAATTTATCATCGAATCTGTTTGTTATTGGGCAAAGGAATATCATGTAGACGGATTTCGTTTCGATTTAATGGGCATACTGGATATTGAGACAATGAATGGTATACGTGCTGCACTCGATAGTTTACGTCCCGGAATACTTTTATACGGTGAAGGATGGACATCCGGAGAAAGTTCTATGAATGAACGATTCCGTGCTATAAAGAAAAATGTAGGACAGTTAAACGGAATTGCCTGCTTTAATGATGATTTTAGGAATGCAGTAAAAGGCAGTGATTTTATACGCAGAGAAAAAGGCTTTGTAAATGGACGAATTTATAATGAGGAATCAATAAAATTTGGTATAACAGCAGCCTGTTATCATCCTCAGATAATATATCAATATGTTACCGGCTCATCATTTCCATGGGCCAGAGAACCTTATCAAACTGTAAATTATGTATCCTGTCATGATAACTATACACTATTCGATAAATTAAAAATCAGTCGTACTGATGTAGGAATAGAAGACATTAAGAAAATGCAGCGACTTGCCGGAGCTCTTGTATTTACATCTCAGGGAATCCCATTTATGCAGGGCGGTACAGAATTTTGCAGAACAAAGAATGAAAATGAAAATTCTTATCGTTCTCCCGACATAATCAATCAGATAAATTGGTCACTAAAAAAAGAATACCGAAGCGTTTATGAATATTTCAGAGCGTTAATCAGGCTACGTAAAAATCTTCCGGAACTTAGAATGCGTTCGTCTGATGAAATCAGAAAATATATTAGTTTCCCTTCCTTTTATCATACAGGACTTGTTTCATACATAATTAAAGATTATCCATCGGAAAAAAAGTGGAAAACAATACAGCTAATTTATAATGCCAACACAGATCCTGTAAAGATAGAATTAACCGATAAAACTATCCGGACAGTACTTGCCGAAGGAGAAGATATCAGCATAAGAGGAATACGTCGTTTTGATGGCAATGAAATAACAGTACAGCCAATATCAATGACTATAGTTTGTACCGAAAAATAATATACCTAAAATCCGCAAGGATTTTAGGTATATTATTTTTAAAGCCATTTCATAAGTACAAAATCCTGACGATGAGCCAGATATTTGTTTTTAGGATACAATCTCAGTCCGTAATTATAAATGCCGGGAATTATCGGGCTAAGCGTCAGCTGATACGTACATATCGTCCCTTCCGGTGCTCCGGCTTTAAAAGAGCTGTTTTTTTTCCATTTATCATTACCTTCGTTATCCTGTTCCGAAATCACAATTTCCAAACCTACTTCTTCCGGCTGTAATCCTTTAAGATCTATAACCACCTTAGACGAATATTCAATTCCTATTTTCAGCACATTAGTAATACCATCTGCCATTTGAATATCCTTCACTTCAATATTATTCCATTCCTTTCGTATCTTATCCTTCCATGCAACAATATCACGTGCAATCTGATAATTATTTTCCGTCAGCATTTTTTCCCTCTTCATCTGAGGGATATAATAACGCTGCTTATAATCCCTCTGCATACGCGTAGTAGTGAAATCAGGAGCAACCAGGGCAATAGTATTCTTTATATAAGAGACCCAGTCTTTAGACATCCCGTTTTCATCCTTATTATAATAAATAGGAATAATTTCCTCCTCAAGAATATTATAAATTTCTTCAGCATCAAGTTCATCCTGCAACTCGTTATTGTCTATTGACCTATTCTGAGGCAGAGCCCATCCCGAGCCTTTTTTATATCCTTCAACCCACCAGCCGTCTAAAACGGAAAAATGAATAGTTCCGTTCATGGCGGCCTTCTCACCACTTGTTCCTGATGCTTCCAGTGGACGGGTAGGCGTATTTAACCATACGTCAACACCCTGAACAAGTTTTTTTGCCAGATTTATGTCATAATTTTGAGCGAATACAATTTTTCCTATAAACTCAGGCTTTTTTGAAATATCAATAATATCCTTTATAAGATCTTGTCCTGCTTTATCAGCAGGATGAGCCTTTCCTGCAAAAATAAATCTGACAGGACGTTCAGTATCATTTAAAATCCTTGATAAACGTTCCGGATTTTTAAATAAAAGAGTGGCTCTTTTATATGTAGCAAAACGTCTTGCAAAACCTATAGTCAGAGCATTAGGATTTAACGAATTAATCACCTCCGCAATTAGCTTTGGCGTTTCATGGCGTTTTAGCCATGTCTCAGAAAACTGAACCTTTATAAAATCAATTAATTTTACCTTAAGTTTTTTCTTAAGGTCCCATATCTCATTATCCGGAATAGTATAAATCCTATTCCATAATTCTTTATTAAGCTGATTCTCCACAAAATCATTTCCGAAATATTTCAGGTAAAGTTCTTTCCATTCCTTTGCCGACCAGGTCGGATAATGAACTCCGTTGGTTACATATCCAATGTTCAGTTCCTCAGGTAAAAAGCCCTCATACAGATTTTTAAATATTTCTTTTGAAACCTCACCGTGAAGTTTACTTACACCGTTAATTCCCTGCGAAAGATGTGCAGCGAGATAACTCATATTAAAACGTTCTTCTTCAGGTTTTGATTTACCCAGCATCAGAAAATCATTCCAGTTAAGATTAAGTTTATTTGCAAAACCATCCATATAATTACGAAACATATCCTGCTGAAAAGAATCGTGCCCGGCAGGCACAGGCGTATGAGTTGTAAATAAAGTAGAAGCACGTACAACTTCTTTTGATTCTGCAAAACTCAATTCTTTCTCCTTAATAAAATCGGCAATTCTCTCAAGACCTATCATTGCAGCATGTCCCTCATTACAATGATAGATATCAGAATTATACCCCATCTTTTTTAAGAGACGGATACCTCCAAGTCCCAGAAGCATTTCCTGTTTAAGTCGGTTCTCATTGTCTCCTCCGTATAGATGATGGGTAACCACACGGTCATCATCCCTGTTCTCATCATAATCAGCATCCAGTAAAAACAATCTTACGACGCCAACATTAACTTCCCATGCACGTGCATGTAATATTCTTCCCGGGTATTCAACCTCTACAGTTACCCAGTTACCATCCTTGTCGAATACCGGTTGAACAGGAATCTTATTGAATATCTGAGCTTCATAATCAGCAATTTGGTCACCCCCAAGAGTAATAGTCTGCTTAAAATAACCAAAACGGTATAGAAGCCCCACTGCCACTAAGTTCATGTTAGAATCACTCGCTTCCTTAAGATAATCTCCGGCAAGCATTCCGAGTCCGCCCGAAAAGATTTTAAGACTATCATCAAGTCCGTATTCCATACTAAAATAAGCAATCTGAAAGCCTTCCGGATTTTTACGTTTTTCCAGATAATCCTTCATCTGTGAATACACGTTTTCCATTTCTGACATAAACGACGCATTCTTTTCCAATTCCAGAAATCGATCATAATTCACTTCTCCCAGCATGACAATCGGGTTATGACAACTTTTTTTCCACAAAACTTCATCTACCCTTTCAAATAAATCCTGTGCCTGATTATTCCATACCCACCATAAATTTTTGCTCAGTATTTTCAACGGCAGTAATTTCTCAGGAATATTCGATTCCACATAAAATTTTTTCCAGTTTGGCATAATCTTTATATTTTATTTTTTTAAATCTTTAATTTTTTCAGCATTACTTTCAGGAACAAAAGTATCAAGCCTTAAAGTGAAATCATTTAGTACATTCATGTAATTAATAAACGCCTCATAAGGGCTTTCATAAGGATTAAACGAATCATGAATCTCACCATCAGAAAATACCTTTGTACACATATAATAAAAATGATCGCTTGTCTGCAGATAATTCCAGTCACGGATCATATCCTTATTCTTAACCATTTTCATTTTTTTAGTTAGAGCGTACAGTTTATTAAAAGCCTCCTCCTGCATTTCATTACCAAGCCATGCAGCCAGATCCTTTTCCTCGTCAGCCCATGAAATAGTATTTGGCACATGGACTGATGACATAGGCTGATACTCATCAATCACCTCCGAAGGAGTTGCAAATTTCAGTTTACCTGAATTTAGTGATACTTCCGGTAATTTTTTAAAAAAATCGAAAATACCGGAAGACGCAGGCTGACGTTTTCCTAAAGACTCGTAATTAATAAACAGGTTAATAATTTCAGATTTATCATCAGCAATCATCCAGTCTACAAATTTTTCTGCAGTCAGCGGATATTTACTCCAGTTCTTATTCGAAAAACGGTAAGACAAATCATCACTTAATGCAACATTTCTTAAAAGAATCTTCAGACGGGGATTTCTAACATTACAATATAAAAAATCAGGCGATTTCCATCCCGGGATATGTTTAGCACCTTCGGTGAGCATCCCCTTGAAACCCATATCAGCAATAATTTCGCCTATTTTGTCATTATAAATTAGATCAGTATTTTTAAAAACAACAGGACTAACATCAAAATACTTTTTAATTAACTCATCATGCTTTTTAATTTGCCCGGCAAACAATTCATCATCCTTAACAGATGCAAGAGAATGAGAATAAGTTTCAGATAAAAACTCAACCTGTCCCGTCTTAGCCAGTTTCCTGAATGAATCCAGTACTTCGGGAGCGTAAAGATTAAACTGTTCAATTGCTGTACCGGTAATTGAGAAACTAACTTTAAAAGTTCCCTTATATTTCTTTATAAGTTCCAGCAATACCTTATTGGCAGGAATATAAGACAGCTCTGCAGCATTATGCATAAGATTTTCATTGGTATAATCATCATAATAATAATGATCATTACCTATATCGAAAAAACGATATTTTCTAAACCTAAAAGGCTGATGTACCTCAAAACAAAAGCAGATTGATTTCATATCTTGTATTTTTTATTTTATTACAATTTTATCTGTACCCGGTAAGCTGTCTTGTTTCTTTTTCAATACCTTTAAATAAATTTCACGCACATTTTTAGCTGAATTTTTCCACAGCAGATTGTCAACTTCCTCTTTCCCCTCTCTCCTGATAAGACGCCATATAGAAGGATAATTTAGCAAGCCGTAAATAGCATCAGCCATTTTATATGTATCCCAGAAATTAACTTTAAGAACATATTTAACAACCTCCGACACTCCCGACTGGTAAGAAATAATAACAGGCACATTAGATTGCATAGCCTCCAGGGGAACAATTCCGAAAGGCTCAGAAACAGAAGGCATAACCAGAACATCCGACATATGAAGCATGTCTGTTACCTCATCACCCTTAAGGAAACCTGTAAAATGAACTTTATCTGCAATCTTTAGTTCAGCAGCTCTTTTCACCATGGCATTCATCATATCACCACTGCCTGCCATAACAAAACGAACACCATCCATTTTCTTCAGCACCAGACGAGCTGCTTCAAGAAAATATTCAGGACCTTTTTGTATAGTAATACGTCCGAGGAAAGTAACAATTTTATCTTTCACTCCCTTTTTCAATTTAGCTTTTACCTTTTTACTAACAGGCTCAACAGCATTGTAAACAGTAGACACCTTATCAGCATTTATTCCGTATTTATCTATAATAATATTTCGTGTAAGATTACTAACAGTGATAATATGGTCAGCCATCTCCATGCCTTCCTTTTCAATGTTAAATACTCTTTGATTAACCTTTCCGCCGCTGCGGTCAAAATCGGTAGAATGAACATGAATAATCAGAGGTTTCCCGGATATTTTTTTTGCAGCAATTCCTGCAGGAAAAGTCAGCCAGTCATGAGCATGGATAATATCGAACTCATTATTTTTGGCAATTACTTTAGCAACAAGTGAATATTCATAAATTTCATCAAAAAGGTTATTATTGTAAGTGCCCGAAAAATTAAACCTGGCTTCATCATTATTAATAGTCACAGGCTGATAATTTTCAGAAATATTTTTTTCCGAAAGCTTCAGGTATTCATTCTCACTCACATAAGGAATAAGATTTGAGCCAACCTCAATATAATTAATACTTTTATCCGATTTCGAAAAACGTAATTTTTTAACACTAACAGGCACATTATTGGCACCCATCAGAGATATGTTCGACTGATCCTCATCACCGTGAGCCTTTGGAACCACAAAAAGAACATCAATATCCCCAATTTGTGACAAGCCCCCGGTAAGTCCGTAGCAGGCGGTACCCAGCCCTCCTGAAATATGAGGAGGAAATTCCCACCCAAACATTAAAACTTTCATGTCTTATTTTTTTAATTGTCAATCATATAATTCTGTCTCTCACTTATAATCATCCCATTCTTATAACAATTTTACTAAAATCAAGATAAGAAATTTAAATCGTTTATTATTAGTTTTTATCGTGATTTTTTTTATCTTACACTTTTAATAATATCTTTTTTAAATACAATACCGGTACGTGATGGCAGATATAAATTTAAATAATGCTGACTTCCCCATCCATTCGAAGGAACCGTCCTGTATGTCATATTTTTATCAATCCTGTCCTGACCGCCAAAACGTGATTCGTCCGTATCGAAGAGAATTTTATATTTCGACGGACTCAGTGGAATTCCATAACCCGTAAATGATTTTGAAGGATTAAAATTAAAAACCATTAAATAATCCCCTCTGTGAAAAGCAAATACTTCATCCTTTTTATTATCAAAGAGACGATAAATCTCCTTAATTTTCAATAACTTAGTTTCAGAAATCCAGTGAATCATTGCACTGTCAAAATCAGATAGATAGTGATATTTCAAATCATGATTATCCATAAGACTCCATTGCCTGCGTGCATGACTATACGACCGGTTATTCCCCTGCCTTGGAAAATCTATCCACTCAGGATGACCAAACTCATTGCCCATAAAATTAAGATAACCACCACCTGCACATGCAGCAGTTGCCAGGCGAATCATTTTATGAAGGGCAATTCCTCTGTCAACAATAATGTTTTGCTGATCCTTGCCCATATTGTAATACATATCCTTATCAATCAGCCT